>JAGVVX010000015.1 GCA_018304565.1 Candidatus Aenigmatarchaeota archaeon | reverse complement strand
CGTGCCGCGCACGGGCGCTATTAATCATATTTCTGAACACGACGAAGTTATTATCGAGGGCCTTGGGGGTTCGCAAGGAGGCACTTACGGCAGCATGTCAGGAGTAAAATTTCGCGTGATAAAGGTTAACGGATTGTCGCTTGAAATGATAAGAAGAGGAAAGAAACAGAAAGCTACAAGATGATGATTTATGGCCTACAGACAACGAGATCAACAGGAGAAAAGAGAAGGGAGGAGATTCCCAGAACCAAGAAGCAGGCCCAGAAGAAGGACACAGCCAATAACGCCAAAAAGGGAAAAAACAAAATTCAGCCTCAAACTTTTTGGCAAATGGGATTCTTCCATCCAGGTAAAAGATCCAAGCCTTGTCAATTACATTAATCTTGAGCCGCGCTATTTGCCAAGAAGCGCAGGCATCAACCGCGCCAGATTCCATAAATCAAAGATGCATATAGTTGAAAGGCTTGCTCTATACATGATGGTTCCTGGCCACATAGGAAAAAGACACAGGCTGACATCCGGCAAGCTTGCCGGTGGTTTGATGACAACCTTGAATGCTATTGAGAAAGCACTAGGCATCATAGAACAGAGGGAGAAAAAAAATCCCATTGAAGTTCTTGTGAACGCCATAGAGAATGCAGCTATCAGGGAAGAAATAATATCATATCGGTTAGGTTCTATTACTGCACGGGAGGCAGTAATAACAGCTCCCCAAAGACGCATTGACAAAACACTGCGCTGGTTTGCACAAGGCGCATATCGAAAGGCATTTGGAAAAAAGAAGGGACTTGCAGAAGCACTTGCTGATGAAATAATGTTTGCTTACAAGAATTCTAACGAATCCATGGCCGTGCGCGAGCGCGAAAGAATAGAGCGCGAAGCCGAAGGCTCCAGATAATAAGCCGGGAACCTAAACCGACTAAAGTCGGTGGTTTGTGAGAAGATGTGATCCCAGAGACATTGTATTTCATCTGCTGTCTAAAGACAGCAGTTTTCAATGTCTCTGAGGATAAATCTTTCTATCTGGACTTCACTTAATGAAAGGGTAATAAATTTGCTGTTCTACTGGAAGTTTGATAGTGTTTATTTCTGCTAAGTCGCTCAAGCTGTTTGCTTTTATCATTGCTTCGGAAACCGTATAGAGAACATTGCCTATATACAACGACCTTCTGACAGGAAATCTAGGATAATAGTATTCAGGTTTTTCCTGCAGATCATCATGCGTTATTTTTCCTTTCAATGTGAAGCCGTCTTGCAGGTTAAGATCAAAGACATAAGCGCCTTGCCATGTGTACTGATAGTCTTTTTCTGCTAAGAGAACAGGCAGTACCAGCAAGTTCCTATCTTTGCTGAAAAGGAATGCTTTATGGTCGTACAAAGCATCTGAGCTTGTGCCTCTATCACCAATCTCGTATTTTGCAAGCTCTCTGGGATTTGAGACGTCGCTAACATCGAATAGTGATAACTTTAGTCCGCTGAAAGTTACTCTGCCGTATACTTCTTCTGTAGCCTGACCAACTCCTATGATATGATTTTCATCGTAAGGGTGCAGATAATCAGAGACGCCAGGTATCTTGAGCTCACCAAGGACCTTCGGGTTTCTAGGATCGCTTAGGTCTACAACAAAGAGCGGGTCTATGCGCACGAAAGTGACAAGGTAAGCTCGATCGCCGATAAACCGTGCCGAGAAAATCCTTTCCCCGGGCGCAAGATCTTCGACTTTGCCTACAATTTTCATGTCGCTGTCAAGGACATAGAGATGGTTTGCCGACGAAACCACTGGCCTGACAGGAGGCAATGGTCTAGGAGAAGGCAAAGGTTCAGGCGCTATCGTTGTTTGCTCAGGCTTCTCCGGTTCCGTCTGTGGTTCTGGCTCTGATGGAGCGGCCTGTGAAACGGCTTCACCTGCTTCACTGACAGGGCTGCTGCTTCTTACCGCAACGCCAACAGGAAATCCAAAACCTCCGGAACCGCTTGTCGTTGTCGCAATCCTGAAGTAACCGTTGTACTCGTCCATCGAGAACTGATTAAGAGGCTGTCCCGGGACTTCGCCGCGCGTTTTGTATATTATCTCGCCGCTGCTGATGGATATCTTGTGTATAACGCTCTTGTCTGTTTCTTTGGCAATTTCAGCGCGTATTCCTGAAGCTCTTTCTTCCCAAGCCTTGGCAACTTCTGCGGCTTTTTCAGGTCCCAGCGACTCGAGCCAGCCCTGCACGGCTTCTGCAAGCTCGCTCTCTTTTTCGTAGTAAGGCTTGACAGACTGCATGATCTGCCTTATCTTGCCCGCTACATCTTCCGGCACTAGCGGCAGGATTACTTCTTCAATAGTCCTGTCCTGAAGAATCGAAGGCTTGACTCTTTTCTGATATGTCAGGAATATGTTGTCCTTTGAGACAAACATGGCATTAGAATAGCCAAGCAGAAACACTTTGCTTTGCGGTTCCTTGTTATCGTCATTGACGTTTACAGAAATTATGGTTGTTAACTGGTAAGAATAATCAGGAAAATCGAAATAGTAGATGTCAGGCGAGCCTGAGAGCGGAACTACTATATCATCACCATAATACTGAATAGGTGCATTTACAACTGCGTAAACATAGTCGCCGACCATGCGCGAATTGTAGTAGCTGCCGTTCATGGAGAGTTCTCTTTTCAGAGCAGGACTGGATCTGTCTGAGATATCATAAATCTTTATCATGGTGTTGGGGAAAGAAGGCCTGATTAACATCTTGGATTCAACAGTCATGCCTTCGGCAGCCAGAGGCTGTATGTAATAATTATTGTAGATATTCGTGAAGACGACAAGCCTGTTGCCATTTACATAGAGTCCATCTATGTTGCTTCCGCTCATGTTTATTGTTGAGACGATCGCTGCGTTTTCTGCCGGATATGCATCAGTTATTACAACATTGCTTCCTGCAACTGTGTAAATGTATTTGCCGTCGTTCTTTACCGTATCATCCTCATCAACTCCGGCAACTTGGATGTTTGTGGTTGAATAATCGTCGGCTGCAGCTTTACTTTCTGCACCCGCTTGCATCGGGGCTCCTGCGTCCGTTGTTGCAAGAACCCGGCCTCCATAAATGCCGCCTGCCTGCTGGTTGGACTTAATGAAATCCTTCAGCTCCGCGAGTGAAGAGAATTTTTTCAGCTCGTCCCCGGATGAAAGCGATGGCTGCTGATAATTGCTGAGAAAGAGGAACGCAAAGCCCGCAACTATGATAACAAACAAAGCAGCGTATACTGGTGTCGGGGTTTGTTCAGAAATTCCCTTAGCGTTCTTCTTGGCCATGCAGTTAATATTGGCTTTATTCTATATATAAACTTCTTTTTGTTAGGGTCCTCGCCCTAAGATATTTTATCGTGAAAAATGCAAAGCCAAGTAACGCTATAATGATCAATGCAATACCAAAAATTAAATCAATACTCATGATATTTTCTGCAGCTGCAGTTATTGCAGGAGCATCAGCAGCTGTCGTAGTTTCTGCTGTTTTCAACGACTGAGCTGCATATTGTGGTTGACTAATTGTATACAGATAACCTCCTGCAATCAAGCTTATGATTGATGAAAATAGTATTGACCAGGAATATTGCGGCTTGCTAAGGCTCTGGGCTTTGGTTGTTAGATTGTAATATATCCATTTATTGCCTGTTTTTCTCTGAACAAGGCTGGATTTTTCTAAGACATTCAGGTGCTCTGAGACTGTTGTTACATGTTTTCCAAGCAATTTTGAAAGTTCTGAGGCAGTATAAGGTCTCTTTGAAAGGAGTTTGATTATTTCTTGACGTGTTTTGGTGTTCAAAGCTTTCAACGTAGGAGAATCAAGAACGTTCATTAGAACATTTGAGGAAAAAAGACTTATTAAGGTTGCGGTTTGTTAGGGCGCCGCCGGGATTGTATCCAATAAACATATGATGACGGTCGACGTGAAGGGTATTGTGTATGCACAATACCCCTAGCTGACCCATACGATGTACACACGTATGGGTCTACGTCGACCGTCATACTTAAAATGGATACAATCCATGCCAGAAACGTTATTAAGTGGCCGGCGCAATAATACACAAGACGGCAATGAAGATATTCGGAAAATCCCTGAAACAATATGTGGAGCCTGTAAAGTATTACATATTGGGTTCCGTGCTTGTCGTTATATCGCAGTACGCAATCGCGCTTCCGCTTTCCGACCGGTATCCGTTTCTTCTGAACCTGACGCAGGCCCTGTGGGCACTCCTCGTTGCTTTGGCCGTGGTAAAACTTGTCAAGAAAAATTTTGGAATGAAGCACCTGCTGGTTGCCGGGGTTTTATTCTCCCTTGCAATACACGGGCTGAAGGTTTCCATCAGGTATTTCTTCTACGGGCGCGATGTGAATTATGTCATTGACAGGTTTCTTTACGGAAGCCTCCTCGTGTTCATTATTGTGATAGTTCTCGGCGCCCTGTTCCTTTATCTGAAGAAGAAAAACACCTCACTGGGATGGTAAACTGTTTAGTCTGCTGTCTTTTAATTAATACTAGATACCAACTAAGCAGAGCGGTCCGTTTAATCTACGCACGCATTTATTTCCTCGTTTCTTATCATCTGGCCGTTCACGGCTTTTTCAAACTCTGCCAGGGATTTCGGGCCGACGATTGTGGTGTTTCCTATGAAGAACGTTGGAGTGCCGTAAACGCCCGCTGCCTGCCCGTCCATGAAATCTTTCTCGACTTCTTCCAGATATTTCTGCGAATCAATGCACTCGTTAAACCTTGCGGCATCAAGCCCCGCGGCCTTTGCCAGCGCCTTGAATGCATTGATGCTGTCAAGTTCTTTCTGCTTCTCAAACATCATGTCATGATACTTCCAGTAAAGCGCGTCCCCCTGTTCATGCGCGCACTCGGAAGCTGCTGCAGCCTCTGTGCTGAGCCTGTGCCTTTTGACAGGAAAGTTCCTGAAGACAAGCCTGATTTTGCCCTCATATTTTTCCAGCAGCTCTTTCATCACGGGCTCTGCCTTTTTTGTGTAAGGGCAGAGGTGGCAGCCGAATTCCACGATTGTTATGTTGCCGCTTCCGATGGACGGGTCATCGTCTTCCGTGACAAGTTCCGGTTTCAATGCTGCCGAGGACCCGACTATCGATGCACCCTCCGGGTTTAAAATGCATATGTCCGTTGATTCGGGGCCGTTGCAGTTGCCGTAAACAGCGAGGTTATAGCCTCCCAGACCGGCAAGTAAAAGGCTCGCAATCATTGAGACAAGGAAAAGCCATGACAGCAGTTCAAATCTCCTGTATACGAAACTTCCAAGCTTCTCCGACCTCTTCATCAGGCTTGCTGTTATCTTTGCCTTCATCTTCCGGTTAAATTCCGTGTCGCACGGCCTGAACGTCACCGTTCTGGAGACGCACCGGAACGCCTCCCTTGCATAAGCCCTGTACTTTGCCGAGAATATGCCAAGGATGCCGAACACGACAGCAGCTATTATGCAGACGACCATGTTGCATTACACCAGTTTCACGATTTTTCTCAATGCGCCCAGAAAAATTTCGCATTCTTCCTGCGTATTGTAGAAATAGAGCGAAGCGCGCACAGACCCGCCGATCTTGTGCGCGTTGAACCAGGAATGGACGCAATGCATTCCGGCACGCACCTCTATGTTTCCGAGCTCGTCAAGCATAAGGGCGATGTCATGATGGTTCATCTTCTCCGAAAAAAATGACACTATGCCCCCGCGAAGCTCCGGATTTTCCGGGCCTATTACGCTCAGCCCCGGCATTTCCTGCAGCCCTTCCGTGATTGCCTTGTTCAGGCTGGTTTCGTGCTTCTCCACGCTTTCAAGGGGGATTCCTTCCAGGTAATTCACAGCTGCGGCAAGGCCTATCGCGCCGGCATAGTTCTGCAGCCCCGCCTCGAACATTTCGGGAGGAGCTTCAAGCTCGTATGTTTCATAGGTTGAGTTCACCACGGTTTCGCCGCCCAGCATGAATGGCTGGAGTTTCTCCAGTGCGTCTTTTCTTGCATACAGCACGCCGGTTCCTGTGGGGCCCAGCATCTTGTGTCCGCTGAATGAAATAAAGTCGGCTCCAAGATCCCTGACGTTGATCCTTCTATGCGGCGCCGATTGCGCGCAGTCAAGCATGACGGCAATTTCATGCTCATGGGCGATCTTTGCTATCTCCCCTGCAGGTATCGTATAGCCGTCAAGGTTTGATGTATGAACCATTGAAACAAGCCTGATGTTCCTGTTGGTTCCGACAGTCTGCGAGAAAGCTTCCAGATCAAATGTATTGTCCTGATTGGAACGCAGTATAAGGTGCTTCAGCCCTTTCCTGTTTTTCAATAAAAGCCACGGCAAAAGGTTGGAGTTGTGCTCTTTGTCTGTTGTAAGCACAGCTTCGTCCTTCCCGAACAGAAACGAGTTCGCAACAAGGTTTATTCCTTCCGTGGTGTTCTTTGTGAATATGACCTCTTCCGGCCCCGCCCCTATGAACCCCGCAACGGTTTCCCTTGATTTATGGTACTCTTCTGTTGCCTTTGCTCCAAGCCTGTGGCTGCTTCTGCCGGCGCACGCAGGATACTCATAATAATACCGGTTCATCGACTCGATTACCTGCTTCGGGCGCAGGGTCATGCACGCGTTGTCGAAGTACACTATCGGCTTGCTGTTTATTGTTTTTTGCAGTATCGGGAAATCGTCTCTCAGTTTTTCCACGTTCATTTTGCTCAACTTCATGATCTCCCCACTTAAAGGGAGAAGTTTATTCTTGGAAGGCAGCATCTTTCTTTGTTTTACTATTGCTTAAGACTCTTATTGCTTACGGTTGACTGTTCATTCATGTGTCGTTGATGTGGCGTTTGTTGAGATTGATAAAAGTGTTGGTATATAAAACTCTCTGAATAAAAATATTTATGCATTTGTTCAAGGACAAATTTGGCAGGAATATAAGATTGACGGAAGAACGACTGCAGCATATTATTACAGACCACCCAGAACTGCTTAAGCCAACAGGTAAAATAGAAGAAACCTTGATGTTTCCATCTATTGTGATAAAGAGCGAGGACGACCCGTATGTTTGGCTATACTACAGACCTTATAAAGTATTTACACGGCAGAAAAGCTTTTTATTGGTTATAGTCAAAATAAGCAACGGAGAGGGTTTTGCAATAACCGCGTTTTTTGTCAAGAATCTCCAAAAAGGTGAAGTAGTATGGAAGGCATAAAGGTATGGTATGATGAAGATGGAGATTACTTGGAATTCTCTATGACCAAGAAAAAAGGCATCTTTGAGGATGATGGTCATGGAATATTCAGGCGTATCGACCCGAAAACAAAAGATGTTATCGGCTTTGGCGTGATAAATTTCAAGAAAAAGCTCAGAAAAAACAAGCACATAGACCTGCCGATTAAGATAAAGGTTGTGTGAT
>JAGVVX010000025.1 GCA_018304565.1 Candidatus Aenigmatarchaeota archaeon | reverse complement strand
TTTTGGTGTTATGCATATAGATGCGATTCCCATTCCAACTTTAACAGAATCCACTCCGCAATCCCTTACAAGAAAATTAAAGCCTTCGGCAGTCACAACATTTCCGCCTATGACAGGTATCCCGGGATATTTCTTTAGTGCAAAGTGTGATGTATCAGCAAGATGATCTGTCCAGCCTTGGGAAGTATCTATCAGGATTAAATCAGCTCCAGAGTCTGCAACGGCCGGAATTCTGTCTTCATAGTCATGCGTATTTACTGCAGCGATTACTCTCAGCCTTTTCATATCATCAATCAATTCAGTTTTGTGTTCCCGGTGGTCTCTGATATCCCTTCTAAATATAACATCCCGCAATCTGCCGTCACTGTAAATCACCGGCAATGCACTATGATGGCTTGATTTTGCTCTTTCGTTGGCTTTCTTGACGTCATGACTAACTTCATCATTGTAAACAACATCAAGCTCTCTAACAGGGCGCATTCTTTGCATAACTTTCTGACCCTTGTGCATTTCAGCGTCAAAATCGTTATCTGTTACAAGACCGAGAAGCATTCCATGTTGAACTCCATCTCGTGTAACGAAAAATTTAGAATAGCCGGTTCGTTCCATTCTTTCTGCGACATATTCAATTGTATCTTCAGGTGAAACAACTTCCGGCTCAATGAAGGCGCCTTTATGCCTCTTAACAGCTTTGATCATGTCAGCTTCTTCTTCTATTGTCTGGCTGCAATAAATGGCTGCAAGACCTCCTAATCTTGCGAGCGCAATCCCCATTTTTTGGCCTGAAACAGACTGCATGGCAGCGCTTATTACAGGTATATTCAATCTTATTGCAGGCTCATTTTTTCCAGGCCTGTATTTTGTCAAAGGTGATGAGATATCTATTGAATCAGGAGAGAGATCTCTGGAGATGTATCCCGGAAGTGTGATAAGGCCCCTATAACCGGAAGGCAGTTCCCCGAAACTTGCTTCCCGCACACTGTAAGAAGAAAGCGGCAGCGCCTGCGGGTTTCTGATTATTTCTCTTGCCATATAACTATAGCATGCCAAAAATATTTATAATCTGGGATTCACTTGACGCATGCTTCAATGAAACCCAGAAACATAGGATTCGGCTGCAGCGGGCGCGACGTGAATTCTGCATGCGCCTGGGTGGCCAAAAAGAATCTGTGGCCGGGGATTTCAATAAATTCTGGCAGGTCTTTCTCTTCATACGTGCCTGAAATGACAAGGCCCTTTTCTTCCAGTATTTTGTGAAATTTGTGAACAAGCTCATACCTGTGCCGATGCCTCTCGACAACAGTGTCTTTTCCATAAAGCTTCCTTGCAAGCGAATCCGGCTTCAACTTTGCCGGATAGTCTCCAAGCCGCATTGTTCCTCCAATCCGGGAGTTTTCTATATTGCTGTCCTGATCAGGTATGATATCTATGATCGGGCACTCGGTTTCAGGATCGACTTCAGCGGTGTTTGCATCTTTCAAGCCGCAGACATTTCTTGCAAATTCGACTACGGCAAGCTGCAAACCGTAGCACAAACCCAGGTATGGAATGTTATTCTCTCTTACGTATTTGATAGCCTGAATCTTTCCTTCTATGCCCCTTTTTCCAAACCCGCCAGGAACGATTATCCCGTCAAATCCTTTCAGCGCCTCTTCAGCGGAAATCTTTTCGTCTTCTATATCTGTCGATTCTATCCATTTTATTTTAACGGAAGCAGAAAAATAAGGCGCTGCATGTTCGAGGGATTTTATTATGCTAAGGTATGAATCGTGAACATTCGTGTACTTCCCCACTATTCCTACGGAGATTTCTTTTTTTGCATTCTTTATTTTCTCGACAAAATTTTCCCAGTTATCGAAATTCATCAGGCTGTCGTGGTTCTCTCTCGGCGCTATACCGAATATCTTGAACAATTCAGCATCCAGTCCGATACCCCGAAGAATTAAAGGAATTTCATATACGTTTGAAAAATCATATAAGTTGTAGACCCTTTCTGGAGGCACGTTAGCAAAAACGCTTATCTTATCCGCCACTGAATTCGTTATCGGTGTCTGTGACCTGCATATTATCATGTCTGGCTGGACGCCCAAAGCCATCAGTTGCCTGAAACCAATCTGCGCAGCTTTGCTTTTGTGTTCTCTGAGCGAGCCCGGCTCAATGATATAAGTAACGTTGACAAACATAACATTCGACTGGCCTTCTTCATGCCTCAGCTCGCGCATAGCTTCAACAAAGTATGAATTTTCCAGATCGCCAACCGTCCCGCCGACCTCTACTAATACTATGTCGGCACCGCTCTTCATGGCAAGATTGCGAAGGAAATATTTTATTTCTCCTGTGACGTGCGGAATGAACTGGACATCCCTTCCAAGATATTTGCCAGCGCGCTCCTTGTCTATGATTATCTTGAATATCTTGCCACCAGTCAGGTAATTATCCTTTGTAAGGTTCCGGTGCAAAGCCCTTTCATACGAGCCTAAATCAAGATCGCACTCGGTACCGTCCTGAAGAACAAAGACTTCGCCGTGCCTGAACGGATTTAGAGTTCCTGCGTCAAAGTTTATGTAGCCGTCAAATTTTACGGGAGAAATCTTCAATCCGTGACAGCTGAGCAGTGTGCACAGAGCGCCCGAGAAAGTGCCCTTGCCAACGCCAGACATGACGCTGCCGGTAACAATAACGTATTTTGTTTTGCCTTTTACGTAACCTTCGGGAAAAGGAGAATACGACTCTCTTTCTAGCGTCTTCTCAGCAAGAACTTTACGCGGGTTTGGCGTCATCTCATATGTTCGGCATCAAACTATTAATAGATGGCGAAGACTCACTTTCGTTTCCGGACTCCATAGCCCTTTAGGGTGTGGATATAATGCGGAAACGAAAGGGACGCACGCCCCTTTAGGGGCGTGAGATTCACTTCCATTTTGTGCTTCGCACGTTCAGGCAAACATGCAGCCTCCCGTCCGGCAGTTCCTTGACATAATACCTTTCAAAGCCGTTTCTGTAAACCCTCAAGCCGTCCATCGGGTGCAGGTACTCAAGCCCCATTTCCTTGAGCTCCGTTTCTGTATAGATCTCGCCTACAACGGCTGTCTTGCCGTCTTTTTTCGGCAATGCGTCTGGTTGCATATTGTTCCCGTATAATTATTTCCGCAAGATGTCAGCAGTTGCTTCAGCCCCCGGATTTCGCGGCAAACAGCCGGTCCTGTGCCACTTCAGGTCTTCAGGGCCTGCCGGGTACTTTATCACTTTTTCATCTATTTTTATCAGGTATGAGCGACTGCCGCCGTCTATTACACCGTATACAGTCTCAACGAGCCTTCTCCGCTCGTCTATGGAGGGGGTGCAGAATATCTTTGCCGCAGAAACAGGCCTTTCATAGGCAAACGCGCTTGTTGCTGCGCCGGCTGAAATAGCTGCTATTGCAACTGCTTTCATCACAAGCCGCCTTGCTGACGTGCCGGTAGCGGTGTACATCTGCACAATGTTTATGCACTTTCAGTAGAAATACCCGCCGGTATCAAAAAAGAAATCAGCAGGGGCATCACGAAACAATCACATTCACAGATCTTCAGAGAAACGGAGTTTCTCTGAGATTCCGAAATCCCTTGGATTTCGAGAATTCAAAAAAGCGCAGCTTTTTGAGAAAATAGTAAAAAAGAAAAGAAAAGTCAGTCAGATGATCTTTGTCATGGCGCTAGTAGCGCATAATGGGCATCGGAAAGTCTTGTAGGTCCATTCAAACTCGCAGCCATGGCACCGCCACATTTCAATGTGCGTTTTTTTGTACTTGCTTTTTTTCCTTCTGGCCACTTACATTCCACCAATTACTAGCGAATTACATTTAGAAGTAGTTGTTATATGGCGAGGCGTTGTATATATAGGTTTAATAGCCTTTCCAGTACCGGTCTGATATTGCTGCATGCAGTCTGAACAAGAGTGGCGTCGCGATTATTGTAAGTATGACAAATGAAAGCATCAGCGTGTAAAGACTTCCTGTTATGACGCCGGCGGAAAGTGCAATCTGGGAAATAACAATGCCGTATTCCCCCCTAGGGATCATTCCTACTGCTATTGTTGCTTGTTCCTTTGCATTAAAACCGAAAAACCGTGCAAAAAATCCGGAGCCTATTGATTTTGTAATGCACCCGATAGCAAAAAGCAGAAGCACTATGTGCCAGTTAGCGCTTACCGAGCCGATGTCTACCAATATGCCGCTGTACGCAAAGAACAACGGAATGAAAAAACCATAACCGATGACACGGAACTTAGGCAATATCACCGGCTCTGCATACTGGCTCTTACTCATTGTTATTCCTGCAAGAAACGCACCCGTGACGGCCGCAACCCCTGTGCTGTCGCTGAGGAAAGCCGTCACGAAGATTATGACTATTGGCAGGGAAAGCAGCATCTGCTCGTCGCGGATAAAGCGCAGGAAAGAAAGCATTCTTGCAACAACCTTTGAGCCAAATGTTAGAACCACGAGTATGAAACCAAGGACGGCAAAGAACAGCGAGAAAACGTTCCATATATTCACGCCGCCTGCGGTGAAGTATGTTGTCAGTATTGACAGGGCAAGTATTGCGACTATGTCATCGGCTACAGAAATCACAACGAGCATCCGCCCTACGCGCGTTTGAAACTCGCCTTTCTCTATAAGAATCTTGAGCGGTATTGCCGTGCTTGTTGAGATCATGGCTACGCCGAGGAATAGCCCTATGTCAAAACTTCCGAAGAGATACCATCCTGCAGCCAGGCCTCCAAGGAAAGTAAGAACTGCTCCGCTCACTGCAAGGAAGCTTCCTGTGTAGACGTTCTTCCTTATATCGTCATATTTTGTAGACAGCCCTATAATGAACAGCAGGAACAGTATGCCGAAGAAAACAATCTGCTCGAATACGCCGTTTGGCGAGATTATATGAAAAACAGGACCTAGCAATATGCCTGCAAGTATCTCTCCCACGAGCGATGAGAATCCAGCCCTTTCAGTTATCTCACCCAGCAATTTTGCACCCAGAAGCAGCAGGGCGATGTCAATCAAAAGCTCGGTTGTCATGTTAACGCCTTCGGCAGAGCAATACCACTGCTAAGGCGGTATATATAGGTTCCTGGCTTATATACGCGGTTCCCTGGTGGACCAGTCTCTTCTGTCGAATTTGTCATCCACAGGATGGATCACATAACCGCCCGGAGTTTCACGGATGCCGAGAACATTTCCGTCGAGCGTCGTCAGCAGCAGCTCAGGATCTGCATCCTTTGTATAGCGCATCCCGGTGACCACTGGGATGTATGCAGTGCCGCTGAAATACTCATGCGCACGCCGCAGGTCTTCCGGTGCCTGCCGTATATCCGATATTTTTACAACACCTTTTACGACACCTGATATGATTATTCATATGACCCATGAGGATTTATCCTTTTGCCTGTTCTCCATCTTGGGAGAAGCAAAGCTTCTCCGAGATCTTCAGAGAAACTTCGTTTCTCTGAGATTCCGAAATCCTTTGGATTTCGAGAATTCCAAAAAGCTGCGCTTTTTGAGAAGATAGGCAGGACCGAAGCTGCAATAATCGAAAACAGGGCAGGCTTTCTAGATCATCTTTTCTTAGAGTTAGAAAACAATGCTAAATATTTTGGACCGTATTGGCAATGCTTAATAACTGGACATGCTCCACATAGTGGTTTCTTTGTTTGACATATGTTCTGCCCATGTACAACAAACAACGTATTTACTTCCATCCAATATTTACCTGGCAATATTTTTCTTAATTCCAGTTCAGTCTTATCAGCGTTCTTGGTTTGCACCCATCCAAGTCTGTTAGCAATTACGTGTACGTGAACATCAACCGGTATTCCAGGTTTTCCGAATCCGTAGACCATAACGATGTTCGCCGTCTTCCTGCCGACGCCCTTGAATTCCATCAGCGTGTCGAAATCATCAGGCACTTTTCCGTCATATTTCTTCATCAGCTCTCCGCATATTTTCTTTATCCTTCTCGCTTTTGTCCTGTAGAATCCCACTGGATATATCGCCTTTGCTATCTTCTGTACCGGAAGCTCTGCCATGGTGCGCGGATTATCCGCAAGCGCAAAAAGCCGCCCGCTTGCTTTCGCCGTCGTCGCGTCCTTCGTGCGCAGCGAGAGTATGCACGAAACCAGGACCTTGAACGGGTCCCTTGAGCGCTCCGCTATCTCTGTCAGCGCAGGGTCCCTGTATTTCTTCATCTCTCTTTTCAGTATGGACAATACAGCTGCGATCTGCTTTTCCGAGCGCATTAACAGCATCTGGAAGAGAACTTATTTAATTTAGAGAAAGCAGCTTCAGGCTCATATAATCAAATCTCTTCCACGCCTTGCTTCATACTGTATCTCATGGAGAGTTATGTGCTCCCGTTCCAGCCTTTCATGGATCCCTCTTTGTATCCGTGGCAGGAGCCCCAATCCATGATATGTGTAAGGCGAGAACCCTTCCAGCATGGTGGCGCCTGCTTTGAAAGCATCATATGCATCATCTCCGCTGCTTATGCCACCTGTCCCCACAATCACAGCTTCCGGAAATTCCCTCCTTGTATCCCGCACGGCACGGAGCATGT
>JAGVVX010000038.1 GCA_018304565.1 Candidatus Aenigmatarchaeota archaeon | reverse complement strand
AAACCAAAGGTTTACCTGTGTCGCAAAGCCCAAAGCTTTGCAACAATTCGCATTCCCTGAACCACTGTTTAATCTGCAGAGAGCGAAGCTCTCTGAGAGCTCAAACAAGCTTTGCTTGTTTGCAGCAAACAGTGGAATGCGAAGTTTCAAAAACCTTTATAAAAGTTCCAGCCAATTGTTTGATGCTAATTTGAACATAAATACTGGTCCTGATACGGAGGTATCGGAACCTGTTAAAGAAAGTCCTGTATTTTCTTTTTGGAAATACAAAGACTTTTTCTTTTCGAAAGAAAAAGGATTTGTTATGGCAGTGAAAAAACAATGGTATGACGTGTATTCTCCAAAGGAATTTGGGGAGAAAGTCGTAGGTGAAACGCCTGCTTCCGATCCGAAACTTCTCGTAGGCAGGACTATAGAAGTGAGTTTTATGGAGATTTCGCGGGATTTTTCCAGGTTCTACATAAAGATGCTTTTTCAGATAACAGACGTTGACGGCACCAAGGCGCGCACGAAATTCGTCGGCCACGACACTATGTACGAGCGCGTCTATAGGCTGGTCCAGCGCCATATGCGCCGGGTAGACGTTGTTCAGGATGTGGAAACCAAGGACGGCACTAAAATCAGGGTCAAGACAATCTTTGCCCTTGTGCGGCGCGTTAACACGTCAATCAAGGAGGACGCCAGGCACTTGGTAAGGGATATTATCGAGCAAACAGCTAAAGAAAGCAATTCGGAAGACTTCATAAGCATGATACTGAAAGGGGACCTGCAAAAAGACATTCGCCGCGACTGCAGCAAGATATACCCTACAGGAAACATAGAAATTCGCAAGACAGAGATCCAACAGCAAAAGAAGGCAAAAGCAGCCGCCTAAATAAATATTTTATCGGAGGTATCGGAACCGATTAAATTAAATGTAATATTATTGGGTTCTGATTCACTCTCTTACTGTCCAGTCAACGAACTTCTTCATCATCAGCGCGATGCCTATCGCCCCGAAAGAAAGCGCAGCTACAACATAGTTGCCCTGCAGCGCTGCGCCGATGGCGTTGGAGAATATCATGCCGCTCAGGAACGATATCGCCATGGATATGTCGCTTGAGAGCCTTGTCCTGTCTGCCATAATTTATATTGATTTCTAGAATTTAAATGTTTTTTTGAACGAAATAGACGGGGTTATTTCTTTGACTTTTTTGATAAAGGGATCATAAACTACTTGATCCAAGGCTTTTCCGACTGTAGCTGGAAAGCCTAAGTTTTGCAATGTCGTATGTTGGCTTTCTCCGTAGAAAAATCGGTGACCAATATTGAAGCCTGGCTCATATAAACCAAGCATCCCATTGGCTCCATTAACTGCAGCTGCAGTCTCTTTTGAATAGCCAGTAAAATATTTTTCCATGGCAACAGTTGCAGCAGCACTTCCGTTAGTAGCAGCAAGTAAACCGAGAAAAGCTAAAGACTGTCTTATGCTAGGAAATCGAGAACGCATACAGCATCACGTCTTGTGGGGATGCTCTTCCTGCCGCGCATTCACGGCTGCAGAAATCCACAGCATGCCTGCGACTAAATACAGGGCAAACGCAACAAGTATCGCCAGTCCGAAACTGACCTCTGTAGTGCCTTCCACGAACTCTATATTGCCTGATATCAGCGCTGCCAGGAAGAAGAAAAATGCGCCTATGATCCACAGGCCGTGAACATAAAAGTCGAATCTCATTTGCGTTCGCCCCTGGATTCTGACTGCATCTGCGCTATCAAAATTAACCTGGCTTCAAGGTCATCTGCTGCAGCGCGTACGACATCATCGCTGTTCAGCGGGTATCTTCCTATCTGCTGAAGAGGAACGCAATCCCCTTTCACAAACAGCTCGTAACCGTCAGGCGTGATCACGGCAGAATAATCGCCTATAAGCGGGTCTGATGGCAGATCGTATCTGGTTCCTGCTATGTCCAGTTTTCTGCTAAGTTGCCCTTGCATGTCTATAACCTTTAATTACTGTTCAGTGAAAACTTTAAAAGCCTTTCTATGCGGCTTTTTGTGTTCAAAACCAGCTACTTCCTTTTCATCTTTCTGCCTTTTTGGGGGCCTGTTTTCGCTTCCAGTAAAGGCTCAAGGTCGCGCACGAAACGGCGCACATATTCGCGGGTGAGCTCCAGATCCCTCTGGGGTATTTCCCCGGTCTTGTCTTCGTCAAGCATCTTGCGCATCATGACAACCTTGCCGAAGACCTCGCTGAAGTACGGGTCTACGTGGCCTTTGTCGATCAGGTATGCCTTTACGGCCTGCGGAAGGTCTTTCGGGTCATCAGGCAGTTTCTCCATCTTTTTCAATGCAGCGACTGCCGCTTTTATCATGACCTCATAGTTTTTCTGCACTATGGTCTCCTTCTTCTTTTTCTGCAGCTGCAGAAGCAATTGCTCCATCCTGGAGACAAACTGCTTTGATTTCTGTATGAATTCGTCCAGCTCAACCCCTGATATGTCCTTTATCTCCTTGTGCTCTGTCTTCTTTCTGAACTCTATCACAGCAGCCAGGTCTTCAAGATAGTTCCTTTCAAGCAGCTGGGTTTTCACGAGATGCTCATCAACCTCGGCGGGCGTATGCTTTGGTGAAGGCGGGTTCTGCCCCATGTACATCAGCACCGCCTGCGAACTGTTCAGCATAGCATAATATAGGTCTTCCGCAACCATGTACATCTTTGCTGTTTCCACGCGGTTTATCTTCTGCGGCGCGGTTTCCATGAATTTCTCTACGGCTTCCAAGGTGGTTGGTATCTTGCCAAGTTCCAGCAGTTTTCTTACCGGAATGAAGAAGCCGGTATCATAAAGCGCCCAGCCGTCGCGGACTATTGTGTAAAGCAGCGGGTGGCCAATCCGCGCCATGTCCCAGAACTCGGTAAGCGTCCATGCCGGCTGCACGGTGATGCTTTCATTGATCCTTTTTGCAATATCGTAAAGCTCATCATCAAACCTGTCTTTCATTTCCGGTGTGAACCGTGAAAGCGTGTCGTCTATTATCACAAGTATGTCTATGTCGCTCTTCTCGTGGAAATCTCCGCGCACAAGGGAGCCGAAAAGCACGACGCTCTTGGTCAGGTTTTTGTACTTCTTCAGGACAGCGTCCTTGTATTTGTTTGCAAGTTCGAGCTGCCTCTTTCTCAAGGCCTCTCTTTTCTTGTCCATTTTCTTCTTTTCCACAAAATCACCCTTTTAATCCACAGTACAAAATTTATACTATGCGAAAGCTTATTATAGGTATCACGGGCACATTCGGCAGCGGGAAAACAACAGTAGCTAAGATGTTAAAAAAGCGGAATATTCTTGTTATAGATGCTGACAGGCTTGCAATGCGCGCGGCGAAAAACAAACGCGTTAAAAAGAAGATATTGCAGGAATTTGGCACTGCCGGCAGGAAAAAGCTCGCTGCAATCGTCTTCAGCGACGCAAAAAGGCTGGGAAGGCTGAATAAAATCATCCATCCGCCGCTCAAAAGGGAAATCAAGAAGATCATGAAAGAAACAAGGAAAGAAATAGTCATTATTGACGCCCCGTTGCTTGTGGAAGCAAGGTTCCTTGATGTTATAGATTGCCTTGTACTTGTCGTCTGCAACAACAGAACGCGGACGGGCAGATTGGTTAAAAAAGGCTTCAGCGAAAGGGAAATTGCAGCAAGAACCATATTCCAGCTAAGTGAGGCAAAAAAGGAAAAATATGCTGATTTTGTGATTGACAACTCGGGAGCAAGAAAGGAAACGGAAAGGCAGGTCGAGAAATTATGGAAGAATATTCTCAAAAAGCGCAGCTTTTTGGAATCTCGGAGAAGTTTCGCTTCTCCCAAGATTACAAGCATGAGATAAAGACAGGCGAAGGGTACAAACTCGGTGGTGAAGGCGTCCAGAAAACGCGGGGATCCGAGGCTTGGCGCGATCCGGAGATGTGGCGGGGGCCGCAGGGCGGCGGGGCCACATCATCCCCTGTCGTGCTTGGAAGCCTTCTTATTTTCAGCTCGCTTGACACCCACGTGTATGGTGTGGACAGGAATACGGGCTCGCTTGTCTGGAAATTCAAGGCAGGCGATATTATAGCCGGTTCTGTGATTGTGAAAGACAACATCGCCTTTTTTGGCTCGCAAGACGGTTTTGTCTATGCGCTCAATGCGGAAACAGGAAAGCTTTCATGGAAATACCAGACAGGCGGCATGGTAAACGCCATCTCAGGGCAGTTTTACAAGGGTAATTTTTACATAGGATCGTCAAACGGCTTTATGCACTGCTTTTCTGAGAAAGGCGACTTGCTCTGGAAGTATAAGGCAGGCAATGCAATATTCATGTCTCCTGCTTTTGTTAACGACAGGCTCTACTTCGGCAGCTACGACAAGCATTTCTACTGCCTGAACACAAAAGGCGAACTGGTCTGGAAATTTTATGTCGGCGAATGGGTTGATAACTCGCCGACTGTATTCTCGGACGGCCGGGAAATATGGAGCGCATTTGGCGAAAAAAAGGCTTATGGGGGTCCTGCTTCCGTTTGTTTCGGGGCGTACACAAGAAACTTCTATGTCCTGGACTGCGAAACAGGCGGCTTGCAGTGGATGAGAAGGATGGACGGAATAATCAGCTGGTCTAATCCTGCCGTAAAAGACGGCAAAATATACTTCGGAGACTGGTCAGGACAGCTCTACTGCCTGGATGCCGGATCCGGCGCCATAGACTGGAAAATCCTGACAGGAGGGAACATAGACACGCAGCCGCTGATTCACGAAGGATATATTTATTTCGGGTCGTATGACGGAAACCTCTACGCTTTCTCCCTGGAAGGAAAGCTTTCATGGAAATACCAGACAGGCGGAGTCGTTATTTCCAGGCCTGTCATAGAGAATGGCGTCATTTATTTCGGTTCAATGGACACTTACATGTATGCGATCGATCTGGAAACCAGGAAGGTCCTCTGGAAATTCATCACCGGCGCCGGGAAGCCCGCCCCTATTGAGAGCATGCTAAAGATGATTGACCAGATAAAAGAAAGCCAGAAGATCTTCTCAGGATGGAAGCCGGAACTGATAAGACCGGCTTACAAAGACGACAGAAATCTAACCTTTGTCGCCGCGCCTTCCGAGCACGCTTACGCTTCGCAGACGCCTTACAAGACGGATTCGCCGTACCAGCTGCAGCAGAAAAAGAAGAAGCAGCCGTGGGAAAGATAATTATGAAAGAAAGAATAGCCGTTTATCCGGGAAGCTTCGACCCGATAACCAACGGCCATCTGGATGTGATAGGGCGGGCACTGAAGATATTCGACAAACTTGTGATAGCTGTGCTCGAAAACGGGAATAAAGAATGCCTGTTTTCTTCAAAAGAGCGCGCAGATATGATAAAGGATGCCACAAAGGGCATGCGGGTGGAAGTTGAATCGTTCTCCGGCCTGCTTGTGGATTATCTTAGGAAGAAGAAAACAAGCCTTGTTGTGCGGGGCCTGCGCGCAGTATCCGATTTCGATCATGAGTTCCAGATGGCTATTGCAAACAAGAAGCTTGAGCCTGAAACAGAAACCATATTCATCCTTACAGACAAGGAATATTTCTACCTTAGCTCAACCACTGTGAAAGAGCTTGCAAGAAACAAGGCGGATGTCAAGGATTTCGTCCCGAAAAATGTGCAGGCTGCTCTTGAAAAGAAATTCAGCAGATTATGATATGTTTTAAAGCTCTAAATGAAACTATTCTTATTCGAGTGTTTAACATGAAAGGCCTCAGTAAGGGTGTGAAGATATTTCTTGCTATTCTTGCAGTTATTGTTGCAGTAATTCTTTTTGTCTTTGTAATCCCTCTTGTAACGGAAAGCCCTCCTGCCGTGCTTATGGTTCATTCTGGAAAGGTGGAGCTTGCACAAAGTCCTTTCAGGGACGTCACTGGCACTACACAGATCTCTGTCGGAAATAGTGTAAAAACTTATCCGGGATCAGAAGCTTCAATAGTATTCTTTGGCTCCAGCATTCTAAGACTGGGAGAAAACACCACACTCACATTGTCTGAATTGGACATCAGAAAGGAAGGAAAAAGGGTTTCGCTGAAGCAAGATACTGGAAGGGTGTGGAACAAAGTGATTAAGCTTAGCGGCATCGAAGAATACAGCCTGGAAACTCCCGATGCTGTTGCAACCATACGCGGCACTGCATTCGACAGCTGGGTCAGAGACAACCTGACAGGAATACTTGTAGCCGAAAACAGGGTAAATGTGACAGAGAAGACAAGTGCCAAGCTCACAGAAGTAAATGAAAATGAACAGGCAGACGTTTCGGCTGGCACGCTTTTTGTTCATCCTTTCGTAGAAGACAGCTGGATCAAAGAAAACAAGGAAAAAGATGAACAATTCCTTCTAGAATTGCGCGAAAAAATAAAGTCAAAGTACTGGATTTATCTGTTAATAGCGAAATCACAGTACAAGCTGACAGACGAACAGGTTAATCGGTATATAGACAATGCGCTTCGCGGCACATACAGCCAGGATCAGGTAGACAGCGCCTTAAATCAACTAGGATTTGAGATAAAGGTTTAATATGCTCGGCAAACTCAGATTGTCTTTATTGATATCTTTGAGTGTTGCTTCTGTTCTCTCAATGCTTTTTTCTGTTGGCTTTCTTTCTGCATACAATACACGGATTTCAGACAATCTTTACGGCGGAAAGTATGCCCTTGATGATGTGGTAATCATTGGCATAGACGACAGGA
>JAGVVX010000037.1 GCA_018304565.1 Candidatus Aenigmatarchaeota archaeon | reverse complement strand
TTCACCTTTTTAAATCCTGCTTCTTATAATTTATTTCTATGAAGTCCCGTCTGGAATCCATTATCAGGAACTACAATCGTCACAGGAAGCCCGATGTCATGACCAAGCTCCTTGACGTTACCGGCCGCAATGTTGTCGTCCGCTTTTCCGGGCTCCGACCCGAGACCTTTTTCGAGGACTTCAGGAATGAGCTGGAAGAAAAGACAAAATCAAGGTTTCTTGTGGAAAATATTGAAAAGGACGACGGAAACAGGATCGTGAAATTTTCCATACGCGAAGAAAGAGGTCCGGCAGATGACATCCTTGACGTGCTCTCAAAATACTACGAAGGCGCGCCGGCACCGAAGCAGGGGCATGAGGACTGATTCTGCCCGAACCCGGACGGGCATGTCGTGTTCAACGGCTGCAGCGCGCTATTTTAAGGTTTCTGCCGAATACTTTCTGCGGCGATCATATGACCAAGTACCTGATATCGGTGAACGAAGAGAAATTAAGAAAGAATCCGCCTAAACACGAGGATATAAACTGGAGGGACTTTGCATTCATTATGACTTACGGGGAAGAAGCGGCCCTTCCTGAGGTTGTTGCGGCTGCCTGCAGGGAGCTGTCAGAAATCGGGTACAAACTGGAAGCAGACATGGGAGGCAGACTGCTCACAGACAGGCCGCTGGATGCATATGCAAGATATTTGCTTGAATGTGTGGGCATGAGATTCGAGATCCCCGTGAGAATAGAAGAAATAGCTGAAACTCATTAAGGTTCTTCGAGGATTGACGCTTCGCATTCCGCTGTTGCAAGGAACCTATTCAAAATGCTTCCGTCTTGCTTCTTTTATTACACCGCTGAGTTCCATCAGCCTGTACATCCTGCAGTCCGTGTTTTCCGGTATTTCAGTGCCCGTGTATTTAAGCGTCCTGTGCAGCTCTTCCGCTTCAGCATAAAGGGAAAGATACCGGTCCAGCGTTTGGATTGCCGGATTTGGCAAGAACAGGTTGCAATATGCAAAAGATTCTGCATCAAATATAGCGTCACTAAAACGCCTTTTCAAGTCCGCTAATTCTGCAGTTTCTGCGGCCACAGTAATACTAACCTGTAAAAGCTTATAAGTGAAATCGCTGATGAGATATCATGTACCGTTATCTGGAAGATGTTGCGACTGCTGACCTTGCTTTCGAGGCAGAAGCCAAAAGCCTTGAACAGCTTTTCGAGGAAGGGGCTAAAGCGCTTACAGATGCGATGATCACCATTAAAGGCATAAAGCCCCGGCTGAAAAGGACTGTGCGGCTTGTTGAAAGCAGCATAGAGAGGCTTTTCTACAACTGGCTTGAAGAACTTGTGTTCATGAAAGACGCGGAACTGATGCTTTTCTCGAAGTACAAAATAAAGATAACAGAAAAAGACGGCAAATACCATCTTGAAGCGGAGATGTACGGTGAGAAGCTGAAGAAAAGGCACGAGCAGAAGATAGACGTGAAGGCAATAACGCTGCACATGTTCGAAGTCAAGCAGAAAGGCGACTCGTGGTTCTGCAGGGTTGTTGTTGACATCTAACGGCGAAACTTAAAAGTGCCGAAGTCTAGGCTTGCATATCTAGCATCATCCTGAAGTCGTGAAACAAGTCCGTACAACTGATTATCGTTATCTGATGGATAGCTTATTTGTCCAGCCAGTTTCAATGCTTCAGCACCATTGATACCATCTTTTTCTTGAAGGGGTCTAATAAACTGCATTTCTGGGCTGTTTGGTCCAGAATGGAACCTAATGTCATCAACAGCATCAACGCATCCTTGCGCGATCATTAGTTTTCTTCGAGTAGGCTTGCCTTGATAATTTATGCATTCTTCAAGAAATTTCTTCAAAATGGATTCAAACCTGACTGCGTATTGGGGATCAAAATCCAGCTTGGACCTATCTGCTCTCGTGAAGCTGCCATCTAATGCATGAGGCATTGTTGTATAAATGCCCGCAAAAAATCTTCCAGCTTGAGGATGCGTAGAACCCCAAGCTCGCCAAAAATCAGAACCAACTGGTAGAAATTTAGGATCAACCTCACCCTGAAAGGCTAATCTAATATATTTTTTCAGTTGCTTTCCATCCATATGTGTTACATCTTCTCTTAATGCTGCAGGAGAATACGCATTACCTGAAGGATCCGTTCTCATGTTTTGAGGAGTTAAGGTCATAACAATCAACTCTGCGGACATATAGGCCTGAGCGCTTCCATGGCGCGATTTCTCAGCGATATGTAAGGCTCTTCTTCCGGCGATATGGATCCCAGCCTCTCAAACGCAAGGCGGAGATAGTGCAGGTCTCTCTGCGGAAACCCGGCTTCTGAATCGCCTCTTAATATGCCGGCCTCTGAGATTGCGTAAGTCTCACCGCCCATGCCGTATCGAGAATCGTTTCCCCAGCAAGAGACTTCAAGTTCTACGCCGCCGTCAGAAGGAATTACGTCAACAGATGAAAAAAGCCCTGATACAAACATTCCTTTCCCGCCATTATCACATTGCTTATAGGACACAGTAACGCCCGAATCTGATTGCATTGAAACTTCTGCTCTTCTAACCTTTAAATCTATAGCCGAATAACTTCTTTCAAGATTCTTGATATCTTGATAATGAACTTCTAAGACTTTCTATAACATCTTTCCTGCGGTTATTTTGTGGCATGGAAAGATCATTTTCAAGCTTTTCTATACCACGAAGAGCAACTCCGATAAAATAAATTTCCTCATTTCGATCTCTAGGCTCTACAGGAATCGCTCTCCCTTCAATAATTCTATAAGTTTTTGCCCCGGTTCCATACGTAGGATCATTCAAATAATCTATTTCCAATATTGGATCAATGCCAAAATAATCTACAGTGACATTTGTCCATTTCACCACTTCTGGTACTATGCGGGTACGTGGCATTTTCTTGTCTTTTTTTGGCACGTTGTTTTTATTGATTTAACCTTTAAATCCCTTGCCAAAAACTTACTTGGTTATGCCACCAAAAGAGCTGAAGAAAGTAACAGATACAATCTGGGAGCTGCCGCAAACATTCAAGGAAGGCATGCTGGTCCCTGCGCGCATCTATGCAACGGAAAAGCTCATACGCGATATGGACGACGGCGTATTTAATCAGGTTACCAATGTTGCCCGCCTGCCGGGCATAATAAACCATGCCTTCTGCATGCCCGACGGGCACTGGGGCTACGGCTTCCCAATCGGCGGTGTTGCGGCCTTTGACCTGGATAAAGGAATAATTTCTCCTGGCGGTATTGGATTCGATATCAATTGCCTAGCTGGTGATACATATGTATTGACAGATCTTGGCTTTACAAAAAAAATTAAAGATTTTGAAACGGATAAACCGGATTTAGTTTCATTTAATAATAAAACACAATCAGAAGAGACTTCCAAGATTGTTGCCTTTATGAGCAGGCAAGCAAAAAATATTTTGAAAATAAAAACAAAGAGCGGGATAGAAATACTGGCAACTGAAGATCACCCCATATTTACACCTAACGGCATGGTGCCAGCAGCAGATGTCGAAAAAAATACAAATGTAGCTGTATACACTTTCGCTGGTGTACCGTACCAGCAACCCTCAGGCAAGACTTTTCTTACCGCAGAAGACATTAGAAAAATTGAATTGCCATTCAATAAAGAACGTGTAATAAAAGAGCTTGGAGAAAAAGGTCTTCTGCCGCTTTCCTTCGATAATCCAGCTTTGCCGTATATCGCAAAGATCGCCGGTTATGACATAGGCGATGGAACACTTATCTGCACAGATAAAGCCCAATTCGCAGCTCTTTACGGAAAAAAAGAAGATCTTGAAATCATTCAGAAGGACTTGGAAAAGATAGGCTTCAAGTCTTATCTACATCAGAGAGAAAGAAATCATTCGATAGATACAAAATACGGCAACGTGAGCTTTGTTTATGTCGAAAACAGCCTTCATGTAACATCTCAGTCCTTTGTGGCACTACTGAAGGCATTAAAAATCCCAAGCGGCAACAAGGTGAAACAAGAATATGAGGTACCTGGATGGATACTGGAAAGCCCTCTCTGGATAAAAAGGCTATTCTTGGCGGCATTTTTCGGTGCTGAGATGTCATCACCAAAGACGCTGACTGGTCACGGTTACAACTTTTACATGCCAACAGTCTCCATGAATAAATCGGATGAGCATATATCTAATGCCAGAGCTTTCTTGAATCAGATTGTGAAAATTCTGAAGGAATTTAACATAACTGCTACGCTATCGCAAGAACGTGAAGAATACATCAGCAAAAAAGGCGAAAAAAGATTGAGAATAAGACTGCTTATTAATCAGGATTCTCAAAATCTCATGAACCTGTACTCTAAAATAGGTTTTGAGTATAATCGATTAAAAAGATTTCTAGGAAATGCAACAGTCTTATACCTTAACCTGAAGGAGAAGATTTTACAAGAACGCGAGAAGGCAGCTGTTATATCTAGTGATCTTTATTCCAAAGGAATGAAAATAAAAGAAATACTTAGCACACTAGGAAACGAATCTGTTAATAAGCGTTTCATAGAGAGGTCTGTTTTCGAAGGCAGAAAGTCCAGTGCCAGAATAGCCTACAGTTTTAAGACGTTTGAGCAATTCTTAGAAGGTCGTTCAGAAAACCTTGGAACAAGCGGCTTTTTGTGGGATGAAATAGAATCAAAAGAACTAGTGGAGTTTAATGACGCTGTTTACGATTTCACTGTTTCCACTGAATCGCATAATTTTGTAGCCAACTGCACTCTAGTGTCTAACTGTGGGATGCGCATGGCTACAACAAATCTTACAATAAAGGAAGTCAGGCCCAAGATCAAGGAACTTGTGGATATTCTTTTCAAGACAGTTCCAGCAGGCGTTGGGAGCTCAGGATTTGTAAAGCTGGACAAAAGAGAGTTCGAGGCTGTGACAGCCACCGGCGCAAAATGGGCGCTTGAGAACGGGTTTGCATGGGAAGAAGATCTTGAAAACACGGAAGAGTACGGCTGCATGAAAGACGCAGATCCGTCTAAAGTAAGCGACCGTGCCTTTAAGCGCGGCATAACACAGGTAGGCACCCTTGGTTCGGGAAATCATTACTTGGAGATACAGCACGCAAGCCAGATATTTGACGAAGAGACTGCAAAACTTTTCGGCGTGCACAGCAAAGACCAGATAGTTATCATGTTTCACTGCGGCTCGAGAGGCTTTGGCCACCAGATAGGCACAGACTACTTGAAAACATTCCTTGATGTCATGCCAAAATACGGCCTGAAGATATGGGATCCTGAACTTGCATGCGCACCGTTCCAGAGCAAGGAGGGGCAGGACTACTACAAAGCCATGTGCTGCGGCGTAAACATGTCTTTTGCCAATCGCCAGGTAATTTTACATCGCATTCGTGAGGCGTTCTCAAAGGTTTTCAAAAAGCCCGCAGAAGAGCTGGGCATGCATCAGGTATATGATGTTTCGCACAACACAGCAAAGATCGAGGAGCATGAAGTCAACGGCCAAAGAAAGAAAGTCCTCGTTCATCGAAAAGGTTCAACGCGCGCATTTGGGCCTGGCAGGGAAGAAGTAACCGCCAAATACCGGCATGCTGGGCAGCCTATAATCATTGGTGGCAGCATGGAAACAGGGTCATATCTAATGGTTGGCACAAAAAAGGCAGAACTTGAAACGTTCGGCTCTACATGCCACGGTTCAGGCCGCACAATGTCGAGAACTGCAGCCAAGCGCCAGTTTCGGGGCGATACGCTTATACGGGATATGGAAAAAAGAGGCATTTATGTAAGGACTGTCTCGTTCGCCGGCGTCGCGGAAGAAGCCGGTGCCGCCTACAAAGACATCAATGAAGTTATAGAGACCGTGCATCAGGCGGGCATCTCGAAGAAAGTCGTTGCGCTGACACCGCTTGGCAACGTGAAAGGATAGTTCAGCTTCAGGAGCGCAAACATCGGATACCCTATATGTTTAAATATGCTTTTTCATGATAAATTACCGTGAAATCGATGAAACCGCCGATAATTTTCGTGATCGCTTCTGTTTTCTTAATCAATATTGCGTTCGCAGCAACATTGCCCGCAATTCTTATTGAAAAGGTTGACCCGCAGCCCGTTGAGCCGGGAAGGGATTTCACAATTGATACCAGGAAGACTTCAGCAGCGTGAACGTGTGTGGTGGTTGCAGCAAGAAAAACAAGTATTTCCTCTCAATAGAGCCGACTGCAGTTTCCGGCACGTATCCGCTCTTCATTAAAGAGAGCACCGGCGATACGGTCGTGCGGCAAAAAGTTGACGTAAAGATCCAGGGAAGACCTAACATTATATTCTCCACTGTAAGTGCATTAGATAATATAACACCAAATTCACGATTCACAGTAACTCTGGAGGTAACAAATGTAGGCTCCGGACAGGCACGGCAAATAAAATTACAGCCCGAATCAGCGAACTTCAACGTGCTTGGAGGATCACTAAAAATCATTGACATTCTCAATGCAACCAGAACTAAAGAAATCAGCTTTGATTTTGTTTCATCGTCAACATTGGAAGCAAACTCGTACTCAATTCCATTCAGGATGATTTACTTGGATGAGCAGGGATCTACAACTAATTCTTCCCAGAACCTTGGTGTGCGTGTTGTAAATAAAGGGGATATTAACATACAAACAATCAAGGTTGTTTCAAACACAGGCAGCCCAATAATATCAACAGGAGAACCGTTCACAGTCATTGCAAGACTTGAAAATGTTGGTTTTGGAGACGCAGATTCTGTAAGCGCTGAAATAAGCTGCCCTTTTGCTCCAGACAAGAAAGCATTCATTGGCCAGCTGCAGAAGGATGAAGACGCCCCGGCTGTCATTGAAATGACATCTTCAAGATCCGGGTCATTCACATGTAATTTGCTTGTTTCATTCAAAGATGACACAGGAACTTACCAACTCAGCGATAGTTTTGATGTCACAATAGCTTCACCTAATTATTTCGAAACCATTGCCTTCTTGCTGATTATTGCCGGCATTCTGGCCTGGATTTTCAGGAAAAGGCTCCCGTTCTCTAAAAAGAAATAGGTTGTTTTTGTGAAGCTAATAGCATTTCTTGCGCTAAAGGATCTTGCGCGAGACAGGAAAATAGCAGCTTTAGTCATCATGCTGCTCGCGTTCTCTTATATTAATCTCACATTCTTTCCTGCTTTCCTTAATGGATTGAGCGACACGTTTCAAAGTGAAATAGTTGATACAGCCACTTCGCATATAATTATACAGCCATCCAGCGATTCAAACCAGTTATACTTGAATTTTGAATCAAGCACAAGAAAGAAAATAGACCTGATACCAGGAGTCGTCAAGTCTTCTTCGCATATCGCTCTTTCAGGTACAGTTTTTTTCGAAGGCAAGGAGATGGGCATAAGGATTGAAGGCATCACGCCCTCAGAAGAGCAGGATGTCACAACAATACATGAAAAGATATTGAAAGGCGCCTATCTCAACGATGAAGACAATAATGAGATTATCATGGGTGAACTGGTAGCCGGAAGAAAAATAGAAGACCTGATCGGGCAACAAGGCGGTTTCGGTGCAACAAGAGAAGGTCTTGGCGGTGTCGATATAGGTGAAAGAGTAAGAATTAGATTCTCCAACGGAGTTGAAAGAGAGTACAAGATAAAAGCAATTGCCGGCAGCCAGGGATTCAGCATTGTTTCTCAAAGTGTCTTTATGACAAAAGAGGAAGCTGAAGATGTTCTAGGAATTGATGACAAGGCCTCGTCAATTCTTGTGCGACTCAATGACAGGAAAGAAGCGGACAGGTACAAAAATCTGATACTTGAACTGGGAATTCCCAACGCCCAAGTACGAACATGGGAAGAAGCGTCAACATTTGCAGCAGGAATAAACCAGACATTTGGCATAGTCACCGTTATTACAACCATGGTCGGCATAATCATAGTCATATCCACGATAGGCATCGTAGTATTCATCAACACGTCAAGAAAGAAAAGAATCATTGGTGTCCTGAAAGCAATAGGAGCACAGAAAAACGAGATAATGATGATATTTCTCCTTGAATCGTTGTTCTTTGGGATTATAGGCACGTTGATTGGCATTGCAGTTGTTTATCTCTTTGTATTTGTTTTCACTATCAGCCCAATTGTGCTGCCTATCGGAGCCCTGAAACCCATTTTGCCGATAGAGACAGCTGCAAGTTCAGTTGTCATTATGATAGTTTCTTCAATAATTGCCGGGTATCTGCCTGCGCGCATGGCTGCAAAGCAGGAAATACTGGAAACAATAAAGACAGTTGAATAATAAGTCTCTTTCTTCAAAAGAAAGATCCTTATCAACCTCAAAGAATAAAAATATTATCATGTGTGATGGAAATGATAAAACTCAAAGACGTGCACCGTGTATACAGCATGGGAGATTCGAAGATACATGCCTTGAATGGCATAGACCTGCATGTCAAGAAAGGCGATTTCATATCCATCATGGGTCCTTCCGGCTCTGGTAAGAGTACTTTGTTGCATCTGATTGGAGTCCTTGACAAGCAATCCAAAGGCTCTGTAACAATAAAAGATACCGATGTCGCAAAACTATCTGATGAAGAAAGAACAACATTCAGATTGCGAAATATCGGATTTGTTTTCCAGTTTTATTCCCTGTTGCCGGAGCTTAATGCGATAGAAAACACATTTGTACCTGCTGTGCTCGGCGGCCAAAGTTCAGATGAGTCTATGAAGATTTCAAAACAAATGCTTGAAAAACTTGGGCTTGGCCAAAGGCTTCATAACTTGCCACATCAGCTTTCTGGCGGCGAACAGCAGCGCGTAGGAATAGCTAGAGCTCTGGTGAATAAGCCGGAGATCCTTCTGACCGATGAACCTACAGCTTCCCTGGATTCAAAGTCTGGAGAGAATGTCATAAATACGTTCAGAAAGCTAAGCGAAGAGGCAAAAAAAACAGTGGTATTGATAACACATGAAGAAAGCCTTGGTAAGATGGCAAATAGAGGCGTATGGCTTAAAGATGGCAAAATAGATAAAGAAAAGGATTTCTAAAGAGGAGAACAACCTGCGGTTTTCTCCTTCTAACCTCTTTCCCTAATAAATTTTATTAGGAGTATAGTTTCATCGCAATACTCATCTTCTACAATTCTTAAGTTTTTCAGCTGATCTTATATGACTATATGACCCTGGAAAACGACCTGAAGAAGGAACTAAAATGGTTCGGCCACGCAAGCTTCTCAATAACTGACTTCTCTAATGGCAGCAGAATCTATTTCTTGGATCCCTTTGACCTGAAGAACGCCAGGGAAAAAGCTGATATTGTATTCATAACCCACGTGCACCCAGACCACTGCTCGCCAGAAGACCTGAGAAAAATCCTCAAAGACAGCACAGTGATTGTCTCTGTCCCGGGATGCGTAGACAAGATGGGCCTGCCCAACAAGGTAATACATGCCGAGCCGAACAAAGGCTATACGATCAACGGCATCATTGTCAAGACGGTTCCTGCTTATAACGTGAAGCCTGAGCGCGCCCAGTTTCATCCAAAATCAAACAACTGGGTAGGCTACATTATATTCGTGAATGGCAAATCCATTTACCATGCCGGCGACACGGACTTCATCCCGGAGATGAAAGAGCTTGCCAAAGAACAGCTGACGGTTGCAATGCTGCCCATGGGCGGGACTTATACAATGGATGCCAATGAAGCGATACAAGCTGCCAACGCCATAAAGGCCGGAATCACGATACCAATGCACTACAAGCGCCTGCTCGGTGCCGGTTACAAGGACGCAGAGCAGAAATTCATCAGGGGCGTCAAGGGCGATGTCCTGATCCTTTCCGATCTCGGCGAAGGCCACCACAGCTAAACTCTTCAATTTTAATACGTTCAAATGATTATCTATTCATGGCAAACCGGTCGCCTATCTGCCCATATTGCAATGAGGAAATAATGAATGCCAACGAAGTTCATCTTGGCGTAAACGAAAAAGTCTTCTATAGTTGCCCTAAATGCTCTAAAATCCTTAGTGTTGGAAAAATTTAGCATATCATAGTTGAGGTGATAAAATGGGATGGTTCGGGAAGAAGGAGACGTTTGGCGAAAGGCTTTTGAAGGCTTATCAAGAGAACCCAACGGCATACCCCGAGCTTGCCGGCTTCAATGAAAGGGATTATGTAGCCAACGTATGGGGTAAAGTTCCGGATACCGACAGAAGCCTGCCAGCAGCTGAGATATTAAGAAAGCTGATCGGTAAATATGCCCCTTCAGACTGGGCAAGCAGAAAATAGGTCAGCTATTGAGAACGATCTTTGCGCCTTTCTTCACGCTCAGTTTTGTATGCTTGAGCTCCAGGCAATATTTTGCCTTGCCGTTGCTGTAAACCTTCCATGTTTTAGGGTTTAACGTCAATGGAACAGCCAGCTGCTTATCCAGAATTTTCATGCCTTCGTCCAGAAAAATGAGATTCAGATTGCTTTTGACAAACGGCATCCAGATTGAGCTGCCAGTAATCAGCGCGCCGTCGTGGCCATCCATGTTATCAAACATAAGGCCCCTCAACGAACCCAGCCCGCGGCAGTCTTTGATGTTGAAAACACTCTTTCCAAGCTTGATCTTGATATGTGTCATACTTAGATACCACCTATTCCTTAGTTCTAGCTTTAGTCTTACCCTTTTTCACGTCAACTATAGCAACCTTTATCATGAATAAGATGCGCAGAATCAGTTCTAAGATCACTGCAAAAAACAGATAATTGATCAGAAGAGGCGCGAGCGCAGGAAGACCGTAAAAGTGCCTCAAAGTAAGGTCAATAGAAAAATAAGTGGGATCAACTACAAATATTGCCAGTACGCCCAGAGGCAGTATCTTTGCTATCTCTTCTGCAACGCCTTCCTTATAGTATGCTGTAATTCTGGCAGCTGCTACCAGAGCCATTGAAATGGTTAGTATGTCTGTTGTTGTTTGCGATTTAGACAGCAGGAAAAGTATTGCAGAAAGTCCGAAGAACCAGAAAAACGTCAGGGCGGGGAAAGTGAAAAGATACTTGACAACATAGACAGTGGAATTCTTCCAGCTATGCTTGCGGTCTAGATTAAGCCTGAGAAGGTCTCTTTTTGATACAGACTTGTAGAAATGCCACAAGAAAGCAGCATAAATCGCAAGCAGGAGTGAATAAAAGAGGAGCGGTACAATAAAACCGGAAAAGCTCAATGTTTCCCACATGCTAATCCAGTATGATCCAATGCCATCAATGTTTACAGTCATTATAGCTTCTATTTCTTCAAACCAATATAAATGTTTATGTTCAAATATCACTGAGTACGCCACTGTAGCTCAAATGGCCCTTTCTTGAAAGAAAGCGCCAGCGGAAAGAACTGGTAATAGAACTAGTGAAGAACTGGTGAACCAAGGAAAGAACCGATGAAGAACTGGTGCGCCAGCGGAAAGAACTGGTAATAGAACTAGTGAAGAACTGGTAATAGAACCGGTACTGGTTAGAACTGGTGAAGAAAGGCCAGAGAAGTCTGGCAGAGCAGCAGTTTTGTAAATCCATCCCTTTCTTAGGAAGAAAGGTCTGGATCATGCACAACAAACCAAAGATTTGTTGGCATCTCAAAAAGCTTTCAAAGAAGCTTTTTGCAGAACCCCAAAGAACTATGGAAGCATATTATTTGGGCCGAAACAACTGCAGGTTAAGGGTTCAATTCCCTTCGGTGGCTTAGTTCCTGACTGTAGCAGAGCTACTCCTTTATTTGGTGTAAGGAGGAGGCTCACCAAAGCAAACTATATAAACTTGAGTTAATGTATATTAACTGTGGTTTAGATGTATAAACTGAAGTTAACACTACTACAGCAGGAAATACTACGCTTTCTCTTTATGAATGTAGGAGAGTCGTTCAACGCAAGAGGGCTGGCATTGCCTCTTGGTGTTAGCCAACCGGCAGTTGCAAAGGCCCTTCCACTGCTGGAAAAGCGTGGATTTGTACGCGTGTCAAAGGACAGAAAATCAAAAAGACTGTCGATTGAATTAAACAAGGAAAACCCTCTTGTCATAGGTATGAAAAGGGCCGACAACATCAGCCAGCTGTACGAGTCAGGACTAGCTGGGTTTCTCAAGGAAAACTTCCCGGGCTGCGCTGTTATTATTTTTGGTAGCTTCGCCAAGGGTGAGGACACGCGCAAATCGGATATCGATATAGTTATTGTTGGTGCTAAAAGCAAATCCCTTGACTTGAGCATCTTCGAAAAAGAGCTTATGAAGGAAATAAGGATTAATTTTTACCGATCCTTCAAGGAGGTAAACAATGAACTTAAAAGCAATATATTAGGTGGAATTCTCCTGTCTGGGTGGGTTGAGCTATGAAGCCTATCAAGACGTTTGATGAATATATCAAAGATGGCACAGCAAGAAAGCAATCCCAGGACAAAATGAGAGCTAAGTCGCTTGTCGTTGAATCTGGAGATTCCTACAAAATACTTCTTTCTTTTGTCGAGAAGATGGGACTAGATGACAACAATGCAAACCACTTTATCAAGAATGCATACGACATAATCATGGAGCTTATAAGGGCGAAGATGTTTACAGACGGCTTCAGTACAGCTGGAAAGGGGGCGCATGAAGCTGAAGTTTCCTATCTGGCTGAAATAGGCTTCAGCAGCAGAGATGTAGATTTCGCAAATGACTTGCGATACTTTAGGAATGGAATTATGTATTACGGGAAAAAGTTTGACAAGGCATACGCTGAGAAAGTTTTGTGGTTCTTAAAAAGGACGTATACGCCGCTCAAGAAAATGTATGGTAAGTCCAAAATTATAGACGAATGGAAAGAAGAAGAAAAATTTCCCTTTGAAGGTTGGGATTTTTCTTATTTGAAAGGAAGAAAAATAGAAGAAAAACCGCCATGGGATTATATACGAATTGCAAGAAGACTTGTTAGAAAATCAAGTTCACTTCTTGACATGGGCACGGGCGGGGGTGAAATTTTTTCTAGACTTTCACCTTTCCCTAAATATACGGTTGCTACGGAAGGCTATAAACCGAATATTGCTATTGCGAGAAAAAGGCTGAAACCGCTGGGTGTGGAAGTTATTGGTATAAGTAAAAATCTGATTAAACTGCCATTTGAGAACGAAACATTTGATATGGTCTTAAATCGTCATGAAGCATTTGATGCAAAAGAGGTATACAGGATGCTAAAGAAAAATGGCATATTTCTTACGCAGCAAGTAGGCCGGGGGAATCTAAATGACCTGGCAAAGACATTCGGCACTAACACTGAATATAGTATTGGAAGCCTCGAAAACTCAGTAAGGAATATAAAAAGCGCCGGATTTAAAATTAAATACGCCAAAAAATGGAAAGGCAAGATAGAATTCAAAGATGTTGGAGCCATAGTCTACTTTCTGAAAGCAATTCCGTGGATTATCCCTAAATTCAATGTTAACAGAAACTTAAGACATCTAATAAAACTGCAAAATAAGATGAACAGGAATAAAATATTAAGATTTACTCAAGCAAGATACATAATACTGGCACAGAAAATATGATGTGGCTTTCCTACACCCGCGTAACCGTTCCGGCGGCTCTGTTAGAAAGTCCAAGTCCAGTGCTTTAAATATATTTTACAGAAAAAGTTAGCATGAAAAACAAAATCGTTTTCTTGGCAGCGATTTCAGTGATAACCGCGATGCTAGCAACAACGGCATTTGCAGACAAGCCGAATAGTAATTGTGCCAACATACAGTCCGGATCCATCACAGATTCGGTCGGTAATACAGTTACTCTTGGGTTTGACCAGTACGGGTATAACTATCAGGCCCACTTGTTTGTGGGAACGTATGAAAGCGTGGATCGAGACTTGACTGACGGGCAGGGTGGCGACCCATACCCAGGTGACGAAAGCGATCCGCCGATTGCGACCCTCGACGACAGCCTGATCATGAAATGGAGCGACCCGTGGCTTGCAAATGTTGATTGCAATGACGACGGCAAGCTGGACCGTGGACTCGTAGATGGAGTTGTTGGAGGCACAAGCCTAGGCTGGCTTACCAACCAGGCAGAGGGCGATTACGACTCGGACGGCGATGGAACGCAGGACGCCCACTACACATATTTCGTAAAGATAGTGTGGGTAGGTGCTGGCGGCTCTCTGTGGGGTCAGTACGAGATCGTGCAACAGGTCTTGAACGACCCAGCTGGTGGACTCCACGGGCTGCAGAACAAGGTTGTCGCGCCCGGTTTCGGACTCAACGACCTTATCCGCAACATTGTTTAAAACTGCTGTCTTTAGACAGCAGATACAAGGAAGAACGGAGTTCTTCCTGTACAAGTGAAATCAGGGATTTCACTTTGTATTACATAAACAATGTTGGGATGACATGCTCTCAGAAACCCACGACTTTAGTCGTGGGAGTATTAAGAGCATATCATTTCTCAGAAATAGATGATTTTACATTTTTCATAGAGGGAACTATTGCCTACAACATTTTTGTTTATCCAGTTCTAAATTAACTATTTTATCTACTTGCTTTTGATATTTATTAGTTCTTGGTACATGCGTGTAAATAACTTTTTCAAAGGATTTAGCTAAATCGTTGGCTTTTTGATGCAATTCACGTAAATGTGCTTTCTTTACTTTGTAGTTGCTGTTCATTTGATTTATAACCAATTTTGAGTCCATGAAAATGTGAACTTCTTTACTTGTATGCTTGCCTGCAATTTCAAGAGCTATAATAAGTGATTTATACTCTGCTACATTGTTTGTAGTTTCGCCGATACTTTTAGAATACTCTTCAAGAATAGCAGTTTTGTTTTCATCCCAGATAATAACAGCTATTGCTGCTGATCCAGGATTTCCTCTAGAAGCGCCATCAGAATGGACAATTACTAAGTTTTTCATAATTTTTTCTCTGCCTAATTTTATTGCGCCCAAGCGCAATCTTCAGGCTTTTTGTCTGGTCTTAGATGTAAAAAGACAACGAATCTGAGTTTCTTGTCGTGTGTTTATTCACTGCAACCCAGCTTAACAGCCCATTCATCATCGCCGAATTCGCTTTGGGAGCAGAATATGCGGTAAACGTCGGAAAATCCCTGTTCTATGCTCTCTTCATTGACTCGTTTGCCGTTGCACCATACTACTGCAAGCATCCTGCCGTAGTCATCGTGCATCTGCCAGTCGTCCTGATCAACAAGAACCTCTGATCCAACCGGGCAGTTTTGTGCTATGAATGACGTGGCTTCTGCGCCGCCCTGCTCATAGGTTTCCGGGGCGGCCACAAGAACAAGCCTCACACTGTCCCCGTCGACCTCGATCGTGTCGCCGTCGAGTATCCTGCTTACATTGCCGTAAAAGCAGTCTGCAGTTCCTTCACATCTGGGATCTTGCATTCTTTTTGTTTGGGCTTGGTTGGCCTGCTGGATGCAGCCTGCAGTCAACATGACTAAAACAAGGCATGTGAAAAATGCAAGTGTTTTGTTCAACATTGCCATCTCTTCTTAGTTGTATAAGGACTGGCCGGCAGACGTGGACTGTGGTCTTTTCTTTCGTAGTGCAAACAGCAGGATAAGCATGACTACAACTGTCACAAGAGTAATTGCAACGAGAGGGTTCTCCTTTACGAAGCCGATGATGGGCGCAAATAGCGACCGCGCCTCGGCTTCAGCACCGGGCTGTGCCCCGGACCCTGTGCCTAATGTCTCGTTCTTGCCGGATTTTTTCTTGTCTTCGATCATTTTTTCGGCAGACGCTATGGCTTCACATGTGCCGCAGTCTGTTGAGCAGCTGATGCAGC
>JAGVVX010000036.1 GCA_018304565.1 Candidatus Aenigmatarchaeota archaeon | reverse complement strand
TTGTATGTCCTGGGTTTGACGATTTCCATGTAGTGCGAAGCAAAGGCTTCCCACAGGAAGTTCTTTATTCTCGCTGCAGGCGAATGGAAATCATATTTCATGTAATAGTCGTCTGCAAGATCGGTTATTTCTGCCAGCTCATTTATTATTGCTTTGTCAGTCTCACAAATGACATTCTGCAGCCCCAGATCTGGCATTTCAAACATTGAGATGAAACGCGCGACATTCCACAGTTTGGTTATCGTCTTTGCAGCGCCTTCTATGTGCTCGAACGAGCATTTCAAGTCAGAATCTGCAAGATTGCCTTCGACAGCGCACCATAAACGGAACGGCTCAGCGCCATAGCGTTCAAGTATTTTATGCGGATCGATAACGTTTCCGGCGCTCTTGCTCATCTTCTTGCCCTTGTCGTCAAGAATGTGGTAGTTTATCCAGACATCCTTGAAAATGCTGCTTCCTGTCAGCAGATAGCATCTAAGCAGCGTGTAATAAAGCCATGTTCTGATTATTTCTTTTCCTTGCGGTCTCAAAGAGCAGGGAGTGTTGCTTTCAAAAAATTTCGTGCCGTACTTCATTATGTACAGCGGCGATATCGAGGAGTCGAACCACGTGTCGAGCACTCGCTCTTCTCCGCGGAAATCAGAAGAACCGCATTTGCATTTTTCAACCGGCGGCTTTTCCTTCCATGGTTTATAATAGTTTCCTTTCTGCGGGACTATCGTCTCCTTGCACGAATTGCAGTACCATAAGGGAATTTCAGTCGCATAGTAGCGCCTGCGTGAGACAGCCCAGTCCAGAGTCACAGAGTCTAGCCAGTCAAGGAGTATTTGTCTGTTATGAGGGGAGAAGAAATTTATCTTCTTTGAAATGTCTCTTATGTTGCCGATAAAATCCAGCTGTTTCAAGTAGAACTCTTTCATGTGTATGAATTCTATCGGGTGCTTGCTTCTTTCACATATTGGTGTTCTGTGTGTCAGCTTCTTCTCATCAACAACAAAGCCCTTCTCCTTCAGCTTCTCCTTCATCTTATCCCTGGCTTCTTTCACCAGAAGCCCTTCTAGGAAGCCTGCACTCCTGTTCATCCTGCCGTCCTGGTTGATAGAAACGACTGGCTGCATCTTCTGCTCGCGGAAAAATCTTATGTCTGCCTGGTCGCCGAAAGAGCACATCATCATGAGGCCTGTTCCTTTTGTTGGATCAGCATAAGGATGCGGTCTTATAGGAACTTCTTTCCCGTACAATGGCGTGACTGCTGTCTTGCTTTCAAGATGCTTATATCGCTCATCATCTGGATGGAATATTATCATGCTACAGCTGCAAACAAGTTCAGGCCTGGTAGTCGCAATGACTATGCTCTCGTGTGAATGTTTTACCCTGAAATTGATGGAAACTAAAGATGACGGGAGGTCTGCATACTCTATTTCTGCGTCTGCTATAGTTGTTTTGCAGCCAGGACAATAATTATTCACCCTTTCGTCTTCGTATATCAGGCCTTTTTGCCACATGTCTATGAAAGTTGCTTGTGTAAGAGCCCTGTACTCGTCCGAATCGGTAAGATAAACGTCGCCCATTTTGCCTCCTGTTTCCCACGAGTTGAAGCTTATCCCAAGGCGCAAGAAGGAGTCCATGGTAGCTGTGCTGGACTCCTCAAGAATCTGCCTGCAGAGATCGATGAAACGTTCCCGTGAAACATCCTTCAGCGATACGTTAAACTTCTTCTCTGCAGCCATCTCGATAGGCAGGCCGTTCCTGTCCAGCCCCAGAGGAAACAAAACCTTGAAACCTTTCATCCGCCTGAAGCGGGCAAACATGTCCATCAAAGAATATGTAGCCGCATGCCCGATATGTATAGGGGTGTTGACGTACGGTGGCGGCGTGTCTATGCTGAACAGTTTTTTATCATCATCAACAAAAGCATATGCTTCATCTTTTTTCCACTTCTCGCATATTCCCTGTTCGAATTCCTTCTTCCAGGACTTTTCCTTCAGTTTCGGCTCGAGCATAACCATCTACTTCAACGATGATCTTTAATTGCTTAGATCTGCTAAATCTTTAGTGCAAGAATTCGTGTTTGAAGACTGCGGATGTCCATTTCCATGAAGTCTTGCGCAAAGATTGTTTTGACGCCGGTTGCATCCTGCATTATTTTTGCCTGCTTGAACAAGTTAGAGCGCAGCATCCACGGGGAGAAATGAGTCAGAATTACAATCCTGGGCTTGCTGTTTATGCTTTTCACAAGCTTTATTGCGTCGTCCACGCTCATGTAAACCTTGTGCTTTGATTGGCCGCCTTTAGGGATAGGGACATTCAAGATTAGTATGTCGCAGTTGTCAAATTTTTTTTCCTGCCCTGAATAATATATCCCGTCAGAAGGATAGCCTATTCTTAGCGATCCTGAAATCACAAAGCCCACGTTCGGCACGCCGTGTTCCGTTCCGGTTGTTTTTACCTTTATTTTTCCCAGGGAAATATCCTGCCCGGGTTTCGCTGCATGCAGGTTCCTGACCAGCCTTTGATGGAATTTGCTGATCCTTGGGTATTCGTCATGATCTTTTTTCATATTGACGCAGTGTTCTTCTGCAATCAGGAATATTTCTTTCGCAACCTCTTCCCCTACGGGTGCGGGGTCCTTCATCCCGTCTATCAGCGCATTTGCGTCGCTTGATTGGTCGATGTGATAATGTGAAAGGAGCATGCCGTCCCATTTTTCAGGCTCTAATCCCAGGAATCTTGAAAAAACCAGAGATCCGGGACCCGGGTCTATGATGAATTTCAGGCCGTCAAGCTCTACAAATATTCCGCCTGTCTTCCGTACTTGCGAAGAAACAGCATGGCGTCCGCCGCCCGTTCCGACAAAAACGATTCTATTCATAACAAATCCCTTTCTTTAGCAAAGAAAGGTCTTTGCACTCAGAGTAGCTTTGCTTCTCTGGTGTCTCAAAAGCCTTTTAGGCTTTTGCAGATATTCCCAAAAAGAAAAGGAGTCCAAAGACCATTCCTTACTATAGTTCATTTTTAATTATTCCTTCATTAAGCTTTGAATTTTTAAATCTACAATTTATTTTCTTATGACTTGTGCATGATTATCATGCTTTCCCGGAGCACGCCTTTCTTTGTTGTGCGGTCTTCCAGTGCATAGCGCGTGTTCAATACAGATATTCTGTCAATCTTAAATCCTGCTGAATCGGCCAGATGGCATATAATCAGGTCGCTGTCTACTATCCTGCCTGGAAAATAGGCGTTGCCGACGACAATAGCAATCATTGCTCCCGGTTTGCACACGCGGTGCATTTCTTCCAGGACTTCATGTATATCATGGAAATAAGCGCTGGCTGCTTTTGGCAGATCCAGCTCAGGCAGGAATTCTGTGTCGCTTTCAAGCCCTATGTAAGACCTCATTGGCGGTTTTTCATATAATCCCCTGATGAAAAGGTTCTCGATCTCGTAGACCTTTGTGTAATCTATCTGGTTGAGGTAAGGCGGGGAAGTTATGATTGCATCTATGGTTTCATCATCAAGCTTCATTGTCCTTGCATCGCGTTGCTGAACAGTGCATTGTGCCCGGCCTTTCATTTTGCCCGCGTCTTTTATCATTCTTTGTATCGTTCTTTTCAGCATGAATCTTAAAGGCGGCCTGTGGGATTTCCTTATTTTTATCACCGCACCGTCCTTCCAGGCGTAACTGACCCTTATGGCAGCGCTTATTAGGGCTAACAGAAAGAAATTCCTCATGGTGTCGTCTTCTATTTGTGCGATGTTTCTGCGAAAGAAAGATATGTCCTCAAGGGCGTATTTTGAGAATGCTTTTTTCATTATAGGCGGGAATTCTTCTTTTATTTTCATGAACCTCTGGGAAAACAGCTGTGCAGACGCTTCTTTCAGTTTTGCAGTATCATAGCCTCTTGTCTTCACGTGTGCAGCAAAGACAGACAGCGGCAGGACGTCAAAGCCTATGCTGTCGATGCCGAGCTCTCTGCATGCAACCAGTGTTGTGCCTGAGCCGCAAAAGGGATCCAGAACAGTCATGCCGGGCTGCAGCCTGAATTGTTCTGCCAGAGAATTAACCAGTTCTTTCGAGAAGCCCTCTTTAAAATACAGCCAATTATATACTGGAAGCTTCTTGTTCGGCACGAATGTCGCGAGCTCGCCAATCGCTGTCTTGTCCTCCAGCATTTCTTTGTATTTTTCAAGCATAATTATCGTTCTAACCGAAGATTTAATAGGCTGCAAAGCAGCCATATTTATTCTTTAGGTTCTCCAAGACCTTTCTTTAAGAAAGGGATTGGATTTTAAGCTGAGAAACAAAGATTAACAGATGGCAGTAATAGTTATTTCCGGGCAGCCCGGCTGCGGCTCCTCAACCACAGCGAAGCTGCTTGCCAAGAAGCTGAAATTGAAGCATTTTTCCGTTGGCGACTACAACAAGAGCCAGGCTGGCGCCAGCGCAAAAGAAACCGACAAGAGCATAATTGTATGGAAGAAAAAGAAGATTAACGGCAAGGGTTTGCAGGAATTTCACGAGGATTCGGACGAATTAGCAAGGGATTACGCAAAAAAAGGCGATATAGTCATAGACGGCAAGCTTGCGGTGCGCATGACAAAGGGACTATACGACCTCGGGGTATGGCTCAAGGCGCCCAAAGCTGTTCGCGCTGAAAGATATGCGCGGCGCGACAAGATATCCCTGAAAGACGCCATGAAAAAACTAAGGGAGAAGGAAGCCCTTGAAAGGAAAAACTGGCTGCGCATCTACGGCTTCGATTACTTCATGCAGGAAAGGGAAGCCGGCCTGGTAATCAATACGTGGAAGAAAACACCAGAAGAGATCGCGAAAGCAATAATAAAAAGACTGAAAGAACAGGAATAAGATGGGCGTTTTCTGCATACTTGAATTCGGCGGGCAGCATACGGACCTGATAGGCAACAGGCTGGAATTTCTCGGACACAAGGCGGCTTATCTGCCCAGCGACACAAAAGCGGAAGCGCTGCGGGCCTTTGACGGGTTCATTGTTTCCGGCGGTCCCAAGAGCGTCTGCGACAGGGACAGGTATCCGTACGACCCCGGAATATTTGAGTCTGAAACGCCCGCTCTTCTCATCTGCTATGGCAGCCAGCTTATGGGCCAGCATTTCGGGGCGGCGATCACGACAGGAAGGGAATACGGAGAATCCAGGATAGCAATCGTGAAAGACCATCCGCTTTTCGAGAATGTTCCCAGGGAGTCCATAGTCTGGAACAACCATGGAGATGCTGTCTCGGAGTCTGGTGATTTCGATGTTATTGCATATTCAGACAAATATCTGATAGCGGCCATGGCGCATGGGAACAAGATAGGAGTCCAGTTTCACCCCGAGCTGGCGCATACCGAGTATGGAACGCAGATGCTGAGGAATTTCGCTGAAATAATGTGCGGAACCACGACACAAAGAAGATGGCTATCAAGATGGCTGTCAGAAGCTTGGCGGACGCTATGGCACGCTGCAGAAAAATATGGAATTGTACGCAGCGATGTAGAAAGATACGCTAAGCAGGCAGTGGATGAGATAAAGGATAATGTGAGAAAAAGAAAAGCCCTCGTATACCTGAGCGGCGGCGTGGATTCAACAGTAGCGTACATGCTTGCAATAATGGCCGGAGTGGACGTCATAGGCATCCACCTCGATATGGGTGTTCAAAGAAAGGATGAAGCCGAGACTGTAAAGAAATATCTGGAAGACATATCAGGCAAAAAAATAACGGTGCTGGATTATGGCGACCAGACGATCGCTGCTTTTCGGGGCCTCGCGGATCCGGAGGACAAAAGGAAGGCTTTCAGAGAAGTCTATAACAGGACAACAGGTGATGTCTTGAATTCATTCGGGCTGGCAGAAAACGATGTTGTCTTCATAGACGGGACTCTTGCAACAGACAGGAGGGAAAGCGGGAAAGAAGCTTCAAGAAAAACAAGCGGCGACAAAGGCACTGTAGCCACAATAAAAACGCATCATAATGTAGACAAAAAACACAGGCTGCATACTGTAGAGCCGCTGAAATATCTCAGCAAGGACCAGGTCAGAAAACTTGCAGAGAAACTGGGAATTCCTGATTATGTTGCCCATAGAAAACCTTTTCCTGGTCCCGGGCTGTCGCTGAGGATTGTCTCAGGTACATATCCGGTTGACGATGAAACAGACAAGAGGGTCTATGAAATAGCAAGGCGCCATGGATTTGAAGGCTATGCAATGCCGATAAAGACTGTAGGTTTGAAAGGAGACGAAAGAAGTTTTGAGCATCTGGCACTTATTGTAGGTGACAGGGACTGGGAGTCAGCTGCCAGAGCGCAGAAAGAACTGGCAGAAGAGCTGCCGATAAACAGGACAATATTTCTTCACAGGGGATGGGCAAGAGACGGTTTTGGCGAATACGAAAACCTTGGCATTGAAGGCGGCCTTGAAATAAACAAGCGGAACATCAGGCTGGTACAGGAAGCAACAGAAATAGCCGAAAAGACGTTCGACGAGTACGGAGTGAAACCGGCCCAGCTGCCTGTAATAGCGTTCCCGCTTTTTGACGGCGTCGGAATTGCGATGAGAGACGTTCATACGCAAGACTTCAGAAGCGTCAGGCCACTGAGGGTTCCTGACGAGGCTCCTGAACAGGTTTTTGACGAGACGACAAGAAAAATACTCAATAGTCCCTGTTTGAAAGATGTGAGAGCTGTCTTCAGGGACGTTTCCACAAAGCCCGCAGCCACGACAGAATGGGAATGAAATTCTTTTTGTTG
>JAGVVX010000041.1 GCA_018304565.1 Candidatus Aenigmatarchaeota archaeon | reverse complement strand
TGCCCATAAAGTTACAGGACCAGTCTACGCTTTCAAGCCCGACAGAAGCGGCACACTAGCTCCAGTGCTTACATTTTCTGCATCACCAACAACCATTACAAGTGGACAATCAACTACATTGTCGTGGAGTGCAAGCGATGCAACTTCATGTACGGCATCTGATTCATGGTCAGGAACAAAAGCAACTTCTGGTAATCAGGCAGTCAGCCCAGCAGCGACTTCCACATATACTCTCACATGCACTGGCCCTGGCGGAACAACGACACAATCAACAATGGTTATAGTAACAGCAGCAACAGATACTATTGCACCTGTAGTTTCAATCACATCTCCATCAGTTGGTGCAACTGTATTTAACACAACTACAGTTACTGCAAGCGCTTCTGATAACATTGAAGTTGTAGGTGTTCAATTCAAGCTTGACAGCACTGCACTCGGTATAGAAGACACAACAAGCCCTTATTCGGTTTCATGGGATACAAAAACAGCTGCAAATGGTGCACACACTTTAACTGCGACTGCACGGGATGTAGCAGGAAACGTCGCAACAGACTCTGTGGGTGTAACAGTGTCCAACAGCGTTGATAGTACCCCCGGCCAGATTGATATTCCAACAGGCGTTTTTATGGCTGTGCAGCTGCCGTACAGGGGGCAAGGGATAGGTTACAACAAGCATGTTACTTTGGCGTGGAATCCGCTGGATGGAAGACTGTATTCTGTTGGCGGCGATTTTGGCGGACTAGCCCACGAACAATCATACAGGCAAGACATGTTCTCATTGTCAATAAAGGACAAGTGGGATGACAAGACAAATCCGGCTGCAGGCTGGCGGCTTGAGCAGCCTTATTGCAGAACTGACGGGACAATTCAGCCAAAACATCCTGATTTCGTTGGCTGGACATGGGACAACAAGAGAAATGTATTCTGGATGGTCCCAGGAACTATGGAAATAGCTTCTGATAATTGCGCAGGAGAAACAGGTTCAAGAGCAAGCGACCCGTTATTTCTGGCATATCATGTTATGACTTTTGATCCTGTCACAAAAAAATGGACAAACCAAACTTCTGATACTGGCCCGAACGTTGCTGAGACATGGAAAAGCCATTACGACAATGAAAGCGATTCTCTAATAAGATTTGGCTGGGATGGCGGTCTAGGAGCGGTGGCAAATATTTACAGCATTCCAACAAAAACTTGGTCTAAATTCGGGCTGGGTGTTAATGCGCTTGGAAAAGACATCAGGGTAAATAAAGAAGGCTCTGACACTGATTCAGAAAAAAAACAAATATATACTGTAGACGGATGCAGTGGAAGGCTGCATCGGTATAGTATTGCAACAAAAAAAATTGCAGATCTTGGTCCTGTGCCCGGCGGCAGTATATCTGGCTGCACAACAACCAATGATGCATATGTTGCCTGGGACAGCATACACAAGGTTTTATTTTTCTGGAGGCTGGACACAAGCACTTTGCATGTTTATGAGCCAGCTAACTCTACTTGGCAGAATATCTCAACTGTAACTAGCCCGGGTGGCTTGACACCGAGCGTAAGACATGCTTTTGTTTTTGACCCAGGACAAAATGTTTTAGTGATGGTTGGATCAACCGACACTTCCAATAATAATATGTATTTATTCAGGTATGCTCCTGGGGTTGGAGTCCCAATAACTCCACCGGTTCCATCAATTATATTATCTGCGTCGCAAACTTCTGTTGATGCAGGCAGCATGGTAACTCTGACTTGGTCAACAACAGACGCTTCATCCTGTACAGCCGCGGGAGCATGGACAGGCACAAAGACTATATCAGGATCACAAACCGGCAACCCAGCATCAACTTCAACTTATACTCTAACCTGTACGGGTGCGGGCGGATCAGTGAACAAGTCAGTAACAATAACTGTAAATGCTCCATCCATTGCTGGAGACATAAACGGCGACAAAAAAGTAGACATTCTTGACGTCGTGATGGTTGCGAGTTATTTCGGCAAAACAACCTTTGACAGCAAGGCCGATGCAGCACCGCCGTTCGGGATCATAGACATATTTGACGTGATGGTTGTTGTTGTAAACTGGAGCCCCTGAACAGCCGGATAGATCCACTCAAGAAGAAATTTAACATCTTTTATTTATAGAATAAAGATAGTAAGCGTGAGCTTCATGGAAACGGAAGAGAAGATAAAATCAAAATTCAAGCTGAAAAAGCTTGTGAACATGCTGCAGGCGATCAAGGGCAGGCATACAGAGCTTGTAACAGTCTATGTGCCTGTGAACTACTCGCTCAGCGAAATCATCAGCCAGCTCCGGACAGAACAAAGCACTGCGGAGAACATAAAATCAAAACCAGTAAGGAAGAACGTGACAACGGCACTGGAGAAGATAATCAGGCACCTGCAGCTCTACAAACACACGCCGCAGAACGGCATTGCGCTTTTCTGCGGCAACGTGAGCGATAAAGAAGGCGCAACGAATATAGAGATCTGGGCAATAGAGCCGCCCGAAGAGATAAAGGTCAAGATGTACTGGTGCGACCAGAGGTTCGTAATGGATCCCCTGCTCGACATGGTAGAAGAGAAAGAGATATACGGGATAATCTGCCTTGACAAGAGCGAAGCAGACATCGCTTTGCTGAAAGGCAAGAAGCTTGAACCACTCTACCACAAGGAATCCATAGTCCCTGGTAAAACGCGTGCTGGGGGGCAGTGCCTGGCACCGGATACTCTCATACAGATGGGTGATGGGACTTTATTGGAAATATGTAAAGTCAGCAATCCCCATATAGTCAAATCTGTAAATTTCCCAGAAACAACCCTGAGCAACAGGCCGGTAATAAAAAAATGGGAAACAAAAAAGAATACAAAATACGTAATAACAACCAAATGTCCTGCCACACAAATCGAATCTTCAAAAGATCACCTATTCTTCAGGTGGGGAAACAGTATAGAAGAGATTCCGGCAGAAAAGCTGAAGAATGGCGACTTTCTATTGCTGCCTGAAAAAATAGATGTAGAAGGCGAAATACAAAGTTTGAATAGCTCAAGTTTTTACAATTCATACAAGATAAGTGAAAAAGGGAGAGAATATATTAAAAACAGAAGAATTTCATTAAAATTATTGCAGAAAGAGTTGGCCAAGAAATCAGGTGTAACGCAGACAGCAATATCAGTGATAGAGCTTGGAAAAAGGGATATAAAAATTGGATTTCTAAAAGTCTTGTGCAAACATCTTGGCACAGAAACAGGCTCTTTCATACGCCAGTTCTGCGTGCCAGTCAAAGATCTTAAACTGCCTGAAGTTCTGAACGAAAATCTGGCAAATTTTCTAGGCTACTTTGCCGGAGACGGCTCTATAGAGAATGAAAGATTGTCGCTATTTGATGCTGACAAGCAGACGATTGAATATTACAACAACTTGGCAGAAATCATATTCAACTGCAACTCGAAAATCACGCATAGAGAAAACAAGGGACATTATGTTGCCAGAATATATGGCAAACCTATTGTAAAACTGATAAAAAATGAATTTCCGGAACTAAAATACGCACTGGATACTGAAATGCCGGCTAAAATCCTCAAATCACCCGATAGCGTACTTGCTGCATTCTTGAGAGGGTTTTTTGATGCTGAAGGCTACGTAAACAGGGAAAGGGGGATAGGCCTGGGGATAAATAACAAAAAAATGGCCAGGCAAACGCAGTTGGCTTTGCTCAGATTCGGGATATTAGCATCGCTTGCAGAATACGACAACAGGAGAAATCCTTACAGCAAAAAACACAGGTTTACGGTAGGAATAACAGAAAGAACGTCACTAGAAATATTTCTGAACTCAATAGGATTTAATGCGGCTTATAAAAACAAAAAGCTGGCAGAAGTCATCCAAAATAAATCAGTAACAAGCTATACAAGACAAATATTCCTGACGGGAGAAAATATAAGAAAAATACTTGAGTCAGAAGGCTACAAAGTGTCGGACTTTCCAAAAGTTACCAGTTTCTTCAGAAATGAAAGGCTGATGAGTAAAGACGTATTCAGAAATTCCATAATAAATGAGGTTAGAAACAACGAAAGCCTGAGAAAAAAACTCGAAATAGTATTAAATTATAACCTAGTGCCTGTAAAAATAAGCTCTATAAAGAAAATAGAAGAGAAAAATAGGTTCGTTGATATAGAAGTTAAGAATTCCAACTTCATTGCAAACGGTATTGTAGTCCACAATAGTTCAGCACGTTTCTCACGCGTGCGCGAGGGCATGCTTAACGACTGGCTGAAAGAAGTGGGCGAAGCCGCAAACAAGATCTTCGAGGAGCACAAGGAGGTCAGGGGCATACTTCTGGGAGGACCGGGACCGATAAAGGAATTCTTTCTGAAGGAAGAGTATGTTCATGCAGACGTGAGGAGTAAAATACTTGGAACTGTTGATACGGGCTATACAGGAGAGCACGGGCTGGAAGAAACACTGATACGGGGGGAAGATCTGATAAAAGAACTGGCAGTCACGAAAGAAAAGAATCTTCTGCAGAAATTCCTGACAGAGCTTCAGAAACCGCATGGAATTGCAGTTTACGGCGCCAAGGAAGTAATACGCGTGCTTGAGCTGGGCGCGGCAGAAACTATAATCATAAGCGAGAGCATCAGCGAAAAAATAGAAGGGGAAGACGCCATAGAATATTTCGAGGAGAAAGCGCAAAACTACGGCACTGCGCTTATCGTTGTTTCACCAGACACGCGCGAAGGCCAGCAATTCAGGCAGCTTGGCGGCATCGGGGCGCTGCTGAGGTATCATGTGTGAGTAATTATCCGCAACATTGTAATCATTTATTTCAGCCTTTCAGTTTTTCCAGATGTTTTTTTTCCTCTTCAATCTCGTGGTCGAGCCATCTGCCCTTCCAGTAGCCGGCAGCGCCATAACTGGAAAGAACCCTTCTCAGGCCGTCATCCGGCTTGAAAATATAAGGCGCTTCGGGTTCGCCTGTCTGGAGTTCCGGCCTTCTTGTAGACCTGTTAAGGCGATAAACCACGGGGTTTCTCATGACATCCCCGGATCTCGTTGTTGCAAGCCTAGATGGCAACAGTTCAAACACCTCCCTGTTGAGGTGCACCAAACCGTCTTTACCCATGAATGTTTCGCCGTCCGTGGCGCATACGTTTTCCGGATCAACATGTTTCCAGTATCTTGCATTCGCTATCGCAAGGTTTTTTTCCTGTACCCATGAAAGATAGATAAGTCCGTGAAATGTGCTTATGACACTGCCGCCTTCGCGAATTTCGAGCACGTCCGGCCCTCCCCAATAGTCAACTTCTGTCTCTGCGACCGGGGCATCTATCTCAAGCTCCCTCAGTTTAGCCAGCGTGACGGCCTTGCCGACATCATCATTTGGGACATAAACCCATGGATCCCTGTCGCGCGTCCAGAGGATGCTTTCTTCAGCGCCTTCCTTTCGCTGGAGCGCCCCGATGTCCCTGAAATGTTCCTTTGTAGAAGGAAACCCGGAAGGTATCCCGTGGTACCATGGGTGAACTCTTGCGCCACCGTCTCTCCTGTGGGAGAACATTTTTCCGTTCCGGAGATAGTCCACGATTGCCCCTGAAGCGGGCCTCAAAGGGCATTCAGGAGTCCCTATTTCCGCGTAGCCTTCAGACCGCAACTGCTGGAGTGCATTTATCCCGAATTCCACGGTAGCTGCATCGCTAAGATCGCGCCCGATTATGTATTCCCTGTCTTTTTCAGGCCGATAAAAAAGCGTGACTTCGATCCCGGATTTTCCGCGCACAGCGTATGCCTGCGGTATCTTGAACTTGAATATTTCCGGCATCCGGAATATGACATATGGAAACCTTATAAAAACATGCAACGCAGTGCCAATAAATATCTTCGGGCTAAAGCCCGAAGTATTTTCGCATGAATTTAGAAGTAATATGAACGACCCGAAGGTCGTAGTATTAAACTAAATTCATTGCGATAAATTACGCAGAAACCGTATTTTCCATTCTTTAATATTTTTCTGTGTTTTGATTTGTTTATGGCATTAATAGTGAATCCCTGCGAAGTTTGTACGGCATACAGAGCCAGGCTTGATGAATCTAGAAGGAGATACTTGGAAGGAGACAGTGATGCAGTGTCAGGGCTGCTGACAGTAGCGGATAATATGCTGCGTGAACCGTTGAATCCTGAGATCGCCGGTTTGATGAAGAAATATCCGGGAGCATGCGCTACAGAAAGAACTCCTTGCATATATAGAGAAGCAGACATGGAGTGGTTATCGAGGCTTAAAGGATTTGCAGAGGCTGTATACTATCATCCACACGCTCGCTATGCCAAGAAAGAAGATAGAGACGCGGTTGTCAAAGATATTGTGAAAAGGTTCAGGGACATGTTCCCAGATATGTCGTAGAATGATTCTTAATCAATTCTAAAAATCCTCTTCGCGTTTTCTTCCGTTATGCGCAGAACTTCATCCATTGATAATTGCTTTATTTCCGCGATGAGCTGCGCCGACTGGCGGATCTTCCATGGCCTGTTCTTGAGCTCACGGGAATCCGGGTCAAGCCACGGCGAGTCTGTCTCAAGCAGCATGCTGCCAATATCGCAGGCTTTAGCAAATTGCTGGTGCTTTTTGCTGCGGCAGAGTATTGTTGCAAAAGAGATGTAGTAGCCGTTCTCGATGGCATAATTCATCTCCTCCTCGCTGCCGGAGAAGCAGTGCATCACAACGTCTTTTGCACCCTCGTCGGTCAGAATCTTAAGTGTGTCATGAATGGCTGTTTTCTGCCTGTCGCTGTTGCGCGAATGTATCTCCAGCGGCAGCTTCAGCTCCTTCGCAAGACCAATCATCTGGATGAATATTTCTTTTGATCTTTCCTGCTCATCGCTTTTTGTTATCCAGCTGTAGTCAAGCCCGACTTCGCCTATGGCGCAGACGTCTTTCCTGCTACGCCTGATTAATTTCATGTAACTGTCTATTTCCTTGCCTGAATATTTCATGCAGTATTCCGGGTGAAGACCCAGTGAAACAAAAACAAAATCCGGGAACTTGCTTCTCAGTTCTAATGCCTGTTCAGCGTGGCTGATTTCAGCTGTTACTGTCACAATGGCTGATAATTTCTGCATAGCTTCTCTTACGACGCTTTCAGGGTTTTCCATGTGCGTAATGTGGCAATGAACATCTATTCCGATCATGAAAATCATTTTGTTTTCTTTATTTTTGATTGCCATATTTGCCTATGAGCGGAACAAAGACGTAATAGCCAAGAAACGTTTTCGTGAATTCCTTAGCGCTGACTTTCTCAATCAGAAACAGCTCATTCTTTATCGGTATAACAAGCTTCCCTCCAACCTTGAGCTGCTTTGCAAGCGGCTGCGGCATCTTGGACGCGCTTGCAGTCACAATAATCCTGTCGTAAGGCGCTATCTTCTCATAACCCTGTGAGCCGTCGCAATTAACAGCAACTATATTCACGAAGCCGCACATGCCAAGGGTTCTTTTTGCAAGCTCGTGGAGCGCCTTGATCCTTTCAGTTGTAATGACGCTGCCCTTCCTGCCGACAAGAACAGAAAGTATGGCAGCCTGATAGCCGGAACCTGTCCCGACTTCCAGCACTTTCTGGCCTAACCTCACATCAAGCGCTTCTGTCATTGCAGCAACAGTAAGCGGCTGTGATATTGTTTGTCCCTCCATGATAGGCAAAGCATCGTTTGCGTATGCATAATCCCTGTGACCAGGCAGCACAAACTCTTCTCTCGGCACTTTCCGGAACGCATTTATCACGGCTTCAGTCTTGAGATAGCCCAGATCAATCAGTTCGTTGATAAGCCGCTCCTTCTGCGCTTTCAGATCCATAAGAAAATTATGGATGCGCTTCTTAAAAGAGATTTGTTTAAGAAGTTTTTGACGTGAGTCTTATCATGGCAGGTGAAAATTTTACATTCAGGGGACATTTTCCTGTTACTTTCAGAGATGGAAAGACAAGGTTACCAAAAAAATGGCTCCAAGCCTTTCCTGAAGGAAAAGCGTACGCCCTCATTACTTCCAGTGAAGAAGATGGAGCAGAGTATTTAGGCATCTATCCTCGAAGAAATCCGGATGCAAAGGTAGAATTGCCTGTTCGTAACCATGTTTTGCACATAGATCAAGAAGCCAGGAGATCTTTGGGAATTGCTTATATTGATGGGAGCCTTACTGCTGTCGGAATGATGGATCATGCCGAATTTTGGGATACTGGACGCCTGGAAGCTTATATGAAAAGTGCATCTTTTCCTCATGAGCTATTAGAAAAGATTCATCCTAGAATTAGTTAAAAGTTAATTTCTTTCTTACAATTGCTGTCCAGAAAGTGATTGCCCCTGAATTAGCCCAGCTTCTTGTCGATGTCCGTCAGGATGGATGAAACATCTTCGATGTTCTGGGAGATGTTTGTTACGGCCTCCCCAACCTGCTGTTCGTTCTTTATTGAGGTTCTTTGCTGCTCGACGCATCCGCTGACAAACACCATGGAAAAAAGAAGCAACGCTATCACTATCAGGCAGATATTTTTTCTATTTTCATTCGTCATATTCTCATCCCCTCAGGCAGTCTGCGCATTCGCTGCACTCTCCGGGATCGCAGACGCCGTTGTTCAGGCACCCTGAGCATGCCTGCTGCGTGGCTGGCTGCGATAGTGGCACAGGCCGCGCAACCGTCATGGGCTGCCGCGGCGCAATGCCTGCCGATACGCCTGTAGCACTGCCTCGGCAGTCCTGCGGGCACGCATCGGGGTTGCGCTGCTCGAAATCATCACAAAGCCCGTCGCCGCACGGCTGTGTGGCTGATTGTGATGAAGGCCTTTCAAACCCTTCCCCAGTCTCTCGTGGCGGCCCCTGAAATCCCCCGAACCCGGGTTGTTCGCCTCTTGCAAGCTGTTCAAGGCCCTGCTTCGCTTCAGGCGGGAGATAAGGGCCGAGTTCTTCCAGACATTCTTTTGCTTCTTCAGGCCCGCGGCCGCAGTAGTCGCGGCACTCGTCGCCGCTGCATTTTCCCGGGACGCCCGGCGGGCCTTGTCCACCGGACCCTCCGAATTTCTTTGTTAGCTCAGCCATCGACCCTTCGCAGTAAGGGAATATGTCTTCCTCGGGGTTTCTTACGCCCAATGTATATTTTTCTATCTTGCATGTCATGTCATATGGCGGGCTGATTCCCGGCAATGTTCCTGCCGGCGGGCCCTCCCCTTCCGGCAGCACCACGTACATGATGCACGCATTTCCCGAAAGTCCCTGCACCTCAACCTTTGGCCCTTTGCTGCCTTCGGGGTAAAATATCAGTTTCTTGCATAACCTGAATCCCCTGTCAAAGCAAGAACCGTCAGAGCCGCAGTTGGTGTCATCCGTCGCCTTAACCGCCTCGAACCTGTCGCCGCTTTTTGTGGCGCGCGATTCCTTGATGTTCTTCACATCGTCGCTGGAGCTGAGCATGAGGTACAGGATATCCTTCATCATGACGTTCTTGATGTATTTCACGTCACGCTTCACTTCTATCAGGTCATCTTCCATGACATCGCCTCTCTGGACGGCATCGCGCAGTTTTTCCTTTATTTCGTCGACCTTGTCCTTCGCCGCATCAAACATGTCGGAGACCCGCCTGTAGCGCCCTTCGTCCGGTGAGCCCGTTGACGCATAATAGCCTGCTATATCGTCTGTTTTTTTTGCAAGCTTGTCCAGCTCAATTTTCAGTTCCTCCATCCTGAACGCCATTGAAAGGAGCTCCGAAGGTTCAGGCATCCTTTCTATCGGGTCCACATCCGCTTCACGCGAATCCCCCTGAACAATACATTGTGACAGCGTGATGCATCCCTGATTATCCCTTCTTACAACCAGTTCGCCGCCCTGATTCCCGCATTTCTGGTAAGCCTCCTTAGGCACGTCGCGCGGACACTGTGCAGGCTCTCCGCATTTGATTAGAGGACAGCCGCTCTCGTCAAAATCCTTAACGACGTTCAAACCCTGCCGCCTGCAGGCATCTTCCTTTCCCTGCCTTTCCTCGAACGGCAGCGGTTCGCATCCGAGCTTCTGTGATTTCTGGGAGCATTTGGAAATCTTGCAGCCGCCCTGGACAGAAATCGCAAAATGAAGCCCCAGTTTCTCGCAGCTTTGCCTTGTCGCTTCACGCTGTTCGTTTGTCTCAGCGGGGCATTTCTTTTCCTCCTGGAGCGGATTGAAAACAGGCACAACCGACGATGAAACGCCGCCGAACGTGCAGTCAGGGAATTCACACCCGTCAGGAGACTTCCTTAAAGAGAATATACCTTTGTTCTGCTCGCATCTGTTTTTGACATCTTCAATATCCGGAGTCGCCGGGCAGGCAGATCTTGATTCGCATACAACCCCGACAAAGCCCTTTTCCTTATCCACCACCTGTCTGCAGCCCTGTGGTATGCTTTCTATGGGACACGCCTCGCAGAAGCAGCTGCCATCCTCATTCTGCCTGCACATGACGCGGGAGCTGTCTGCGCATGTCCGGGTTACAGGGCATGCCTCCCTTGCGCTTATGCAGTCCCGCCTGCAGAAATTTTCTTCACCCGGCTCGCAGATGTTGTTCCCGCAAGCAGCGCTGCGGTCAGGGCATCTGTCAACCTTGTACCAGCCTGGCGGCAAACAAGAATCAGGGAATTCTTTGCAGTTTCCTGCTGCATCCATTGCAGGCGTTATCACCCGGGCGCAGGCTATGCTGCCTTCGCCGCCCGAGGGCTCGCATTTATAAATCGCGCATCCTGCTGCATCCGTCTTTGTTACAATATTGTAGCCCGACGCGCAAAACGGCATTGACTCGGTCGGGCATGCAGGTCCCACGGGCTCGCATTTGTAGTCTGTGATGCAGCCTTTGCTGTCGTAATTGGACTTCGGATAAGCATCAGCGGGGCAAGAAGGTTTTGCAGGCGGCGTGGGGCATGCTGTGATAGACGGCGGTATGCATTCGTATCCTGTTACGCAACCGTTAGCATCATATTTTTCTTTGGCTGTTCCATCATGACAATAATCAGCAGAAGGCGGAGAAATAGGCGGGCATGTTCTTGCCACTACAGCTGGCGGCGCGTCGTGCCCTGCACAGGAAGGCGTGCATGTTGAGCACGTCCCGCCAGAGCATGTGTTCGAACAGGAAGCAACATAGCTGTCAGGGCATGTAGTCGTTGCCGGGCTGCATGTTATTCCGGCGCACGGGTCTGCCGGCGCCTCATGACCGCTGCACGAAGGCACGCATGTTGAGCACGTTCCACCAGAGCAGGTATTCGTGCAGGATGCAACATAGCTGTCAGGGCATGTGGTTGCTGCCGGATCGCACGTCACGCCTGCGCATAAATCAGTTGTAACGTTTTCTTGTGCAAAAACGAGCATTCCAGAAAAGAGCAAAGAAAATGCTAAGGCAATTACAATAAGCCTACTGTGCATATTAAACCATGGCTAAAGCCACTATATAAATATAATTTCAGGGCTTAGAAATCTATTTTTCTTGCTTTGATCTCTTCTCTAAAATCCAAAAGATTCTTTCTTGCTTCTTCCCAATACTTACGACTTATTTCATCATCAAAAACCCAATAAGGATTATCAAACTCATCACTCAGATAATCAAGTGCTCTTTGAATATCTTCTCCGCGCCCTTCTGTGCTAAACGAATACACTCTTACACCTTTTGGATATTTCCCATATACTTTAATATCAGGCGGAAGCGCAACTACCCTTCTACCGGTGTAAGAAGCTATTGTTCCTGATGCATCGTCATTCAACCCAATACACGTTACGAAAATTAATTTATCAGATTCATTTTTTGCATAGGTTGAAAGCCTAACCACATCTTCCAGCGTACGATCGTGTAGTCGATGAACTGAACCAGCATTTACAGTATAAGATCTTTCTCCTGATGGTTCACTATCCCATGGAAAATAAACCCAACCACGATCCTTGAGGACACCTGTTACTTTCTGAACATGACCTAAATCCGATCTTGAACCGCACAAAACCCCGACAATCTTTCTGCTCATCCCCACATCCAACCTCTTTTACTTGAGGAAACCAGTTTTTGCAAGGTTTCCAGTAATCCTTTCATTTGTTGGCGGATCTGCTGCAGGCAAAGGTTTTCCTGTTACCATCTCATAGCTTCCCGCAGCCCTGTTTGAAGCGCCCGCGATTACTTCATCAGGTATTGTTGGCATCCCGCCTTCGCCCCTGAAACTGTTTTCTGACAGCCATGTTCTTACATATTCCTTATCAATCCAAGCTTCAGCCCATGCCTTTGGCGGAGCATTCGCTTCCATCAGACGCCCATAATCAGCAAATCTCAGAAATCTTGATGAATCATGTGTCCACACTTCATCAATCAGCCCAATAACTCCGTCCCCGCCCATTCTGCCGTACTCAAATTTTGTGTCAACAAGTATTCCGCCGTGCCGTCTTGTCTCAAGATCGCCTGCAGCGTATAATTCAATTGTATAATTCCTGATTTTTCTTGCCGCGCCTTCAGATCCTATTATATTGACAAAATCCTGCCATGAATGAAGGTCTACATCATGGCCTGCATCAGCTTTTGTTGTTGGTGTAAACAGCGCAGTCTCAAATTTCTGCCCATGTACCATGCCTTCGGGGAGCCTTGTTCCGAAAAATTCTCTTCTGCCTTTTTCATATTGTCTCCACGCAGAACCGGCCAGATATCCTCTTGCTATGGCTTCAACTTTCATAGGCGTATAGGCTTCAGCAACAGTCACGTTCGGATCCGGGGCCGAAATGAAATGGTTTGGAACAATTCCTTTTGTTTTTTCGAAACCAAAAGCGGAAGCCTGATTAAGCGCGCATCCTTTGTACGGCACGCCTTGCTCAGAAACAACATCAAACGCAGATATCCTGTCTGTTGTAACAAGATAGACGCATCTTTCGTCTGTATATACGTCTCTTACTTTGCCGCGTTTTACAAGCCTTAATGGCGGAGATAAATCAGATTCTTTTAAAATCTGAAGGGATGAAACCATTCCAGGCGTGACTGTCATATTCATCTTATTATCTGTGTGCCTAAATCTTATAAATGCAAGCGCCATTATAATCGTAATTTTCCTGTAATTGTTTCAGGAATTTTACATGTACCTGTACTGGATGTAACGTTTTGCAGCACCGTAGAGCTTGCGCCTGACAAGAACATACTCGGCAATTTCTTTCATGTTTTCTGCTGAAACGTACCCGCCTTTGTATTTCTTGCCGATTATTGAAAGAATATCCTGCATTACCTTTTGCAGCTTCAACCCGTCTTTCATTCCCGCTAATTTGAATGTCTTCTGAACAGACTTGAAAAGTTTTTCCGGTGAGAATTTCTCTTTTCTGCCATCTCTTTTTATGACGCCTTTGATATTGACAGGCTTTGCATGCAGCCACACAAGCCCGTAATAATCGCAAACCCTGTGGTACTTATCCTTTCTAAGCGCATAGCAGACAGTTTTTCTTATGTCTTCTGTGTCAACAACTTTTTTCTTTTTCAATCTATTTATTACATCACCGGCAATCCTTTCTTCAAGGGCGATATCCGATATTCCTGCCATGTGCATTGCATGATGTATCGAATGAAGCAGCTTGTGCTTGCTGAATTTCTCTCTCTTGCCGCTGCGCTTTTTCACTTTTTCCGCCATTATCTCACCTAAGTCTTTCTCTTTTTGTGGTTAGTATGCCTGTGTTTATGCTGGCTGAGTGTCTTAATAATATACATTATCCCTACAGCAAGGATGCTTGCTACTATAAGCGGAAGAAGCACCCATTCAAGTACTGTTGTAATTATCCAAGTGCTTATGCCAAGGAGCATTAAGCCGACAGCAAGCCTCATCTTGCCTTTATGCTCGCGTCTCCAGCCTTCCATCTTCTTGTAACCTATGCCTTTGTATGCCATATAAATTATTACTATCAGAGGCAATACGAAAACCAAGTTGTAGAGCAGCAACAATAAAAGTGCGCTATAGAATTGTACTCCTGATTGCGACATCAGCGTTATTATGGCAAGATATGGGGCGCCTGTGCATGGCAGTTCTATAAGGGTGACTATTGAACCAAACAAGAATGCGCTAAACAGGCTTGTGTGGGATTTCTTTGCGCTGCTCTCGACAACGCCGACAAACCTTTTCGGGATTGCTAAGCTGAAACCCCGGCCATACCAGAAATAATCTTTTATCTCCAGGAAAGCTGCAAGCAACACAAAAAATCCAATGATAACATAAAAGAGCTGGCTTAGCAGCTGTATATCACGCACGGCATTGAATACAGAAAGCAGCGTGACCCCGCCGATGAGGTATGTGACATAGACTCCAAGCGTGTAAACAGAACCATTAACCAGAACGGCCCTTTTCTTTTTTGTTTTGAGAAGCACAGTTATCAAAAGCAGAAGTACACCTATCACGCAGGGATTTATTGAGTCGATAAGTGCAAAGCCTACAATTATTGGAAGCGTGAGTTCCGGCGTGAGCTCTGCAGTAGCAGATTGTTTTTCAGGAGCTGCTTGAGGTGCAGCTTTTTCATCAAATATTATTGTTATTACGTCCCCGTCTTTCCATATGTAATCACGGAAATTTCCTTCAGGCTTCCCAAGTTCGTTCCTGTTCCAGTCCCTGCTTACGTACATCTTGACGCTGCCAGGCTGGCCGTTGCACAAATCACCTGCTTGCTTGTCAAGTATTCTGCCAGAATCAAAATTTACTTCCATATTGTCGAAGAATGCTCCCAGCGTCAGCGGTGTTGTGTCAAATATTTCTTTTGTTACCGGGTCATATCTCAATCTTTCGTGGAAATGGATAAGGTTCTTTTCTTCGTGCGTATGCGGCCCATCTAACGGGCCTTCTTCTACAGGAAATCTGTAGCTTTCGTCCCCGCAGACATCTATGTTAACCTCTGCGTGTATGTGGGCGCTCCAGTAGCATTCATCGGGCGTAATGCAGACCGTGACACCCCTTTCCGCAGCGCCGCTTGTATAAACAAAATACAGGGAATAAGAAATTGCAACAGCTGCGATCAAAACAGCAGCTACAATAAATGCTTTCTTTATTTTCTTTGTGTGATAAGCATAGTATGCTGCAAGTATTACAGCCAGAATCGCAACAAGTTGAAAGTATTGCTCTATCTCAGGCGAAGATCCTTCAACACTGACATTGAACGTCTGTCTTATTTCCCGGCCGTCACGGTTAAACTCAACATGGATTTCATTCATGCCGGAGTACCTGAAGGCGTGCTTGATGAAATAATGCCCCGCAGTGCGTTCCTTGGCTTCTATGCGCTCCGAGTATCCTTTATCGTGCTTGTCTACGACAAAATAAACAGAAAGCCCGGTAACAGCAGTATTGTTTTCCTGTATCTCTGCCTCTATAGCAACAGCATCTCCTTGGAATGCCTGAAACGGTGTCAAATCAATATCGAATCCATCAGAACTTATTTCTCCTTCGTGCGCTATTGCAACCGGAAGCAGGAACAGGATCAAGAACAAGAGACTTATTTTCCTCATGAAAGTTACCTAATTCATCTATCTTAGAGTCCGCTATAAATATGTTTTTTCACAGGGATCCCTGCATGAATGGCTTTGAATCACTTGAACAGTCCCGCTAGCCATTCGAAAGCGCCCGCAAAGAAATCAACAACCGCATCAAGAAAGCCTTTTTTTCCGGCCTGTTGCACATCTATAGACGCTGTGTAGCTAGCAGCAGAGTCAGACAATACAAGCACCACGACGCTGCTTTTGCCTGTCTCTGCAGACAGGTTGAATCTTAATGCCCTGGTCTCACTGGGCTGAAAAGCAATACTTTGCTCCGATTTACCGTCGAGTTCAGCGCTTACTGTTGCCTGCTTGATTCTATTTTCGAGGTTTCTCACTGTAACGTTCACGATAAACGTACTGCCAATAGAGACGCTCTCCGGCAGGACTACTGAAATATCGAATTCTTTCTTCTCAATCACCGACACGCTTTTCTGAGCCAACGCTCCATCTGAGTAAAGGTAGAATTTGTACACGCCTGGCTTGGCCAGGGAAAGCTGCCATGTCTTATCATTGTGTCTTGTCAGGTTCGGCGAATAGAAAATGAAGTCATTGCCTGACTCTGCAGACAACGTGAACATTTCGTTCAATGACACGACATCAGGACCTGATATCGAAACATCTGAGGGCATTGACTGGCCTTTTATTCGTACTACAGACCGGCTACTTGCGCCTGACTGGTCAAAAACAGTCATTGGGCATGAATAAATGAAATGATCATCAAGTTCACGTGGCGGAAAAAACCAGTAAATATCTTCAGCACCACACTGCCACAGCTGCCTTTTGCTGTCGTAAACATTGACAAGGGACTTGTTATCGCTTCCTGCGCACGAGAGAGCTTCTATTTCTGTTATGGTGCAGCTCTGGGTGCCAACAGACGCCTTGATAAAGCCTGACTCGTCAAAAGTCACGCCAGGCGTTTCCAGAGATATTGTTGTTATATTTCTCAGCCTGTAATCGATTATTTCCACGTTGTCTTCATCTCTTTGCCATGATACAGATCCCGGGCCAAAATAAGTCAGCAGTTCTGTCTGGTTTGCGTCTATTCCATTGGCAGTTTTTATGTGGGTTGCGTCGATATAGCCGCCCTGGAGCCATGTGGGGTCGAAAGGTATCCATGTACCATCAGCAGCAAGCACTTCTACCCAAGTATGGCCGATAAGCTTGTTCTGGACGCTGGAATAAGCATAGCCCACAATATACCTGTTAGGGATGCCTGATATCTTCAGCAAAGATGAAAGCAGGTTTGCATACTCTACGCATACTCCCCTGCGGTTTGCAAGCACCCAGTCGCTTGGTTTCAATTGCCCGGCCAGATCAAGGTCGTAATCCACGTAATTGTTCACAAAAATCGTGAGCTCAGCCGCCTTTCTCAATGAGTTCTCATATGGAAAAGCAATTTTTCGCATATCATCAGTGAATATAATTTGCTTGTTCTCCTTCAGATATTCCGGATTGCTTGACAGCCTTTTTTCAGATGCAACGCCCTTTGCATTGCTGACAACGGCTGTTTCAACAATGTAATCCACCTTTCCTGAAGGGGTTGTCCATTCCAGGCTGATCTGGTCATTACCAAACTTATTCTTAACAGCCTTCCACGAGAATCCGCTTGCGCTTGAGGCAACGTTCCTTGATTCCACTCCTTCCTGGGGCATGGACAGGATAACAGACGCAGATTTTACAGCGCCTGAAGCCGTGATGTAGCCTGACTGTATTATCTTTACCTTCATGTAGTCTATCTGCTTCGGGTTAATATTCAGCTGGCTGTCTTGTGCAAAAACCGGCACGCAAAGAAGCAAGACCAAAGCAATGAAAATCAATTTTTTCATTTTGCTATCGTGGAAACTACCGGCCGAAGCCAGCAGAGGAACACGATAGCGAAAGAAATCCGCAAGCGAACCAGTAACTTTTCTGCAAAGGATTTCATAGAAATCCTTTGAGAAATTCAGGAAAGCTTTGCTTTTCCTTGAATTAGTTGCTGGTAACAAAGAGGATTTCATCTTATTCTATTTATGAGTTATATAAATAAAACCCAGACTGAATAAAACTTATAAGGTTTCAAACGTTTATGACTCTCGATGCCAAGGATATTTGATGGAACGAGGCCTGCGAATGTTATTGTCTTTTTCTCAGGCGGAGCAAGCTCAATGAGAGCGATGCTGGAAGATGAAAATCATGGCAAAACTTACACTGTAACAGGAGCTTACACAGATAAAGAACACGCAGAAGGCAGAAAACTTTGTGATGATGCTGGAATACCACACATTTATCGCGGTAGAAAAGAGTTCTATGCAGAACGTGGGCTAGATCCTAAGCAATGGGATTCCAGAAGGCGTTTCTACGACTATCTTTGCGGTGAACTTGCACAATTCAAGCCTGACATCATCTGCCTTTCAGGCTACATGCATATAGTTGCAGACCCGTTGCTGAATGAATATAGAGATAGTGTTCTTAATGTCCATCCTTCTGACCTGACAATACTAACAGGCGAACACCATGAAAGAGTGAACGCCGCCTGCATGGATCAGGAAACTGCAGCAAGACTCGCATACATTTATGATGTCAAAAGAAAATTTACAGGAGCAAATGCTGTATATGATGCAGTGAACGATGGAGAATCTGAGACCAGATCGACTGTACATATAGTTACTGAGGAACTTGACGGCGGCCCTATAGTCACACAATCAAGGGCTTTCAGGATACAGCCGAGCTGGAAAACGCCGCTTATCGATCCGGAGCAAGTCCAGAGATATGCAAACGGACTGCAAAAGCAGATGAAAGCAGGAGGAGACGGACCTGCTTATCTCAAAGCTTTAGGTCTTATAGCAACAGGCAGACTGTCTGTGACCGATACTTTTACGTTTGTTGATCACGAAGAGTTGAGTGTCAGAAAACTTTTCGATGGTGAAAAAGAGCTTCCTTATTCTGGCTTGAGGCTAAATTAATCAATTCTCGCTTCTTTTAAAAAACTTCCCTCTATACTATGCAAAGTTCAATGAAAAGGAAAGGTTCTGTATTTCTTTTGGGGTTGATACAGACCTTTTCTTTTGAAGAAAAGGGATGTATTGTGGAAGAGATATGGACAGAAAAGTACAGGCCCAGATACCTCAAGGATCTTGTTGGCCAGCAGCATATTGTGAAGCGGCTGGAGTCCTTTGTGAAGAACAAATCATTGCCTCACTGCCTCTTTGCCGGGCCCGCAGGCGTTGGAAAAACCACTTGTGCATTATGCATTGCGCAGGAGTTCTTTGGCAATGCCTGGAAGAGCAATTTTCTCGAGCTTAATGCATCAGATGAGCGCGGAATAGACACAATCAGGGTCAAGGTGAAGGATTTCGCAAGAACAATGCCAATAGGCGGCTCCTTCAAGATAATTTACCTGGACGAAGCAGATTCCCTGACAAAGGATGCTCAGCACGCCCTGCGCAGGACTATGGAAAGTTATGCGGCCACGTGCAGGTTCATACTCGCCTGCAATTACAGCAGCAAAATAATACCGCCGATCCAAAGCAGGACGGTTGTTTTTCGCTTCCAGCCTCTTGGCAAAGAGGACATGGAAAACCGCCTGAAAAAAATAGCAAAAGAAGAAAAGCTGAAAGCAGATGATGGCTCTTACAAAGCTATACTGCATGTAGCTGAAGGTGACATGAGGAAGGCGATTAATATACTGCAAACATCTGCGGCACTGGACGGAAAGATAACGGAGAAGGAAGTCTTTGCAGCAACAAGCCATGCAGACCCAGAAAGGGTAAGGAGGATGCTTTCCCTTGCAATTGAAGGCAAGTTCAAGGAAGCCAGAAAGGAGCTTACATCGCTGCTCTTCGAGGAAAGCCTTGCGGGTGAGGACGTGATCAAGGAGATATATTCACAAACAATCAAGCTCGAGATCGATGACAAGAAAAAACTCCAGCTTATTGAAAAGATCGGCGAATATGAATTCCGCCTGACAGAAGGCAGCAATGCCCAGATCCAGCTTGAGGCGCTGCTCGCGCAGATGGCGCTAGCGGGGAAGAACTAGTTCTCAAACAGCATTTTAATATTTTAATTAGAAGGGAGGGTTAATAAGGAAGGGAAACTAGTTTCCCACCTTATGCCGAGGTAGTTCAGCGGTAGAACGCCACGCTCATAATCCAATCCCTTTCTTCAAAAGAAAGGTCTTGGAGAACCCCAAAGAACTTGAATGATTATGAGCTTTGAGATGCTTTGCATCAATGATAATATGTTTTGAATAGGAGAGAAGGTTGATACGTGCAAAGAGCAAAGCTCTTTGACGCGTCAGAGAACTTTCAGTTCTCTGCACGAGGAAGAGAACCTAGGTTCTCGACTTATTGAGAGACGTGGAGGCTGTGGGTTCGACACCCATCCTCGGCATCCTGATTGATAGAATTATCAGACAATCCTGCCGGACACAGGATTGCCTTGATTATGAAAAGACATTAAAAAAACTTACTTTTCTGCTTCGACTACAATCTTCTCTTTTTCCAAAGGCACAGTTTTCTGAAGCTTTGTAGGCAGCACCCAATACATGCGCGAGAAGTCATAAATGAGGTTCTCGCCGTCGGTTGTTACTTCGCACATATCGAGAATTACTATCTTCATTCCAATGTCTAGCACTTCTTTCTCGAAGACCTTTTTCTTTATCTTCAGCATTCGCATTTCATTTCACCCAAATTTAAAGGAAATTGGCGGACGCGTAATACAGGCGATTTTCTCAAAAAGCGCCTGCGGCCAAGCTTGTTGGCCTGCCGTGAGACACGGAATTTGGACGTTGACGTTTTTCTCCTGCCCGTCTTTTCGTCGTGCATTCGTGTTGTCCACCCGTCCGCCAATCCGTTTGGACACGAAACAAAAAATTCGTGCCCATGTGAAGCCCGAGTTCGCTGGCGATCACTATAAAAGAGGAAGGAAACCTAGGTTTCCTTCCCTCTACCCTTCTTTCCTAGTAGAGATACTACCTTTCCTTTCCAGAGGATTTACTTTCCTTTGATTTCCCAAATTCTTTTGGTGTCCTTCAGAAACCTCTGGTTTCTGAGGCCTCAGAAAGCTTTTGCTTTCTTAAGGTGATCCAGACCTTTTCTTCTGAAGAAAAGGGATGGATGATGATATGATGACAATAAATGAGGGAGTTTCCTCCCAAATTTTCTTTTTCTTTGAACCCAAGGGCCTTTCTTTTTGAAAAAGAAAGGGGCTTAAACGATGATCTCTATTCCAAGATCATCTTTCTTGCTCTTTGGCACAGCGTAGTGTGGTACTGTTTTCCCAAGGATGTATGGCGACTTTACACCAGTTATGATGGTTATCACCTGTATCTTTCCTGAGAACTCAGGCACAACCCTTGCGCCCCACATGACGAGCGCCTCAGGATCCATATGCTGCGATACCGCTTCCCCTATTGTGTTAATTTCTTCCAGCTTCATGTCTTCGCCGCCGATGATCTGTATCATGGCGCCTGTTGCACCGGAGTAATCAACATCCAACAGCGGATGGTTCAGGGCTTTCTGCACAGCTTCCTTTGCACGGTACTGCGAGTCGCTTTCACCTACGCCTATCGTAGCAACGCCGCCGGATCGCATTATCGTCCTTACGTCTGCGTAATCCAGGTTTACCAGCGATGGCTGTGATATGGTTTCGGTTATGCCCTTAATCATCGTCGCAATCAAGCCGTCTGAGACACCAAAGGCCTCTTTTAGTGGCCTGTTGCCGGCAAGTTCTACGAGCTTCTGGTTCTCTATTACGATAACCGTGTCGCAGACCTCACGAAGCTTTGCAAGGCCTTCTTCAGCCTTGATTATCCTTGCGCCTTCTATCTTGAACGGAAGCGTCACTGCAGCTATCACAATGGCTCCCATTTCCTTGGCAAGGTAAGCGACCACAGGCGCTGCGCCTGTGCCTGTACCGCCGCCGAGACCGCACGTAATGAACAACAAATCGACTCCCTGAAGAACCTGTCTGATGTCATTCTTGCTCTCCTCCGCAGCTTTCTTGCCAACGTCCGGATAGCCGCCTGCACCAAGACCACGCGTGAGTTCCCTGCCAAGAAGAATCTTCTTGCCGGCTTTTGTCACCGAAAGGTGCTTTGCGTCCGTGTTTGCAGCAACCGTAGCTGCACCGGTAATTCCCATTTCTGTGAGGCGATTAACTGTGTTGCTGCCGCCTCCGCCGCAGCCCATCACTACAATATGGGCCTGTTCCACCTGAAAGTTGTCTAAATCCTGCATCTATTATCCCTCCAAATTTTGTTTCGCGAAACGTTGTTGCGCATTATTTTTACGAATCTATACGATGCCCAATAGAAAACCTTAATATAGAGGTTTCCTATACAACATCTACTTCAGAAAAAGACCAACCAACTGAGTGTAACTCCGAGTTCGTGAAGAACTCGGTGCTTTACTCTTTTTACAGTCCCTTAAATACTTTTTTATAAGCGGGTATATGTGTTCAAAAAATTATACGACAACCCACATTTCTCAAAAAACAACAGCTGGTTGTGTCCCGTCATCAAAAGGATACAACCCATGATCACGTGATTGCCTGGAGACCCATGACGGCATCAATGAGTTCCTTGTATTTCATTGATCATATGCTGCTTTTCATTTTTGACTTCTTCATACAGCAGACACACAGAACGGAATTTATAACAGGATTTATAATGAAAAAGAATTAACGCAAACGATACGAGCATATTTCCTGAAAATCTTTATAACATGCAGCAACAAACATTATTTCATGCGGACAATTTACTTGCTTGCTGTGATTGCTGTTATTCTTGTCGTTTCTTTCGTCTACGGGTCGACAATCTCTGAACAATGCGTGGCCATAGACGAGTTCAAGGGATGCTGGAAGACGATCAGCGTCACTGTAACTTCTGAGCTGTGTCCGCAAAGCCCCTGCGTGGCCAGGCCTGAGACGCAGCAGCATAATGCCATAATTGACGTGCTCCTGAACTCATGCCAGAAAGCAAGAAACAACAACTACGCAGACACTAAGCTTAACGCAAGGATAGAAGAGGTTGCAGCAATATTTACCGGCTACCAGATAGACTCCAGGACATTTTGCGAGCAGCCCGGGCTGATACTGACAAAAAGAAGATACGGGTAGCTCAGAAATATTTGTTTTCTGCCTTTACAACGGATCCCGCAGGGGTGAGCCGGTACTCGAACCTACGCCTGAATATGCCCTTCTGCCTCGCTTCGGCGTGGCCCCGCTCGCGCATATTGTAAAGCTCTGCAAGTATCTCGCCTGTCACAAAGGGGTCCCTGACCTTGCCTCTGTCACTTTGTATTTCCTCCACTATTTTTCTGGACGATTTCCACCCCTGATCCAGCTCCCTGTAGACGTCCTCTTTGTCGATACCCCACATGACAATATGTATCAGCAAAGAGTTTTTATTCCTGACTGTCGGGAACCCGGCCAGAAGGAGGCATCCGCTGGCCATCGCAAGCTTTTTAAACCTTTCTTTGCTTACTACTATTAAGTGAATAAAAGATGTCCACAGGACCTGCAGAAGACACGCCGTTATACGTCCATGAAATGATAGACTTGTTTGCAAGGGGAAAACTAAGCGCAGAAGCGCTTCCAGAGTTCATAAGCCTCTCTAAAAAGGCGCTGAAAGCGTATACATCAAATCCTGCGCACAAAGCAAGCGATGCTGTCCTGGCAGAAGACTCGATCAGGATGATGCAGATCAGAGGCTTTCATCCTAATGACGTGAAGTACCTTTCACGGGTGCTTGAACGTTATGCAGTGTCCCTGGGTGATTAAAAATGAGATTCAGAAACTTCCTTACCAGAGAAGAGATAGAACTCCTTGAAGAGGCTAGCCAGAAGAAGTTCAAGCCAAAGACGCCTGCGCAGAAATACAAATGCAACGATTGCAATTACTCATGGCTCTACAAGGCTGAAAAATGCCCCGTTTGCGCCTCGACAAAAACAGGGAAGGCTTAAGAAAAGTAATGTTTGAATAAACGTGATAAAAATGGCAAGAACATGGTTAGGGCATATTGGTGAAACTGTAGGAATCGGAGTAGGTATACCTATTGCTGCAATAGTTTTCGATAGTTTTGCAGGTCAGGGATCAGTGCCGTATCTCAATAACCTCGTACATTCAGTTAAAGATTTTTCACTTCTGGCCGGGCCAGCAGTTGGCCTGTTATATTTTGGTCATGGTATTCCGAGAATAAGACAAAGTTATCGAGACAGAGAACTAGAAGATATCGCAGAAGAAACGGCTCACTTCAGAGCCCTGAGAAACAGGGAATGTGCGAGAAATCGATATCATGGTGAACTCGGTGGCGGGGATCATCATGAGTGACAGATATCGGGGCGTCTTGCGGTTAGAATCATTGAATAATCCTGAAGTCCTTCCTTATTTGGACCTAAGACCGGTCAGGGCTGCAAAGGAATATCGTCCTGAAGCCGATATTAAACACGGGATAGTTTTGATAGTTGACACACCAGCTGATAGCATTGACTCTACGACAGAAAGACTTTCAAAAGAACTCAGGCCTGGCTGGCACGCATTGTTCTGGAATGATGTTGGAAAACATGTTGTTTTTCGCGGCAAGGTATTTCAGTTGCCGCGCGAGGAAAAAGACGCTCCTGAAAAATATGCTGATGCACGAAGACATGGAGCTGCAGTTGGCGTTCAGGTTCAATACCTGGATTTCCAGCCTCCAGTGTAAAGCTTCAATTAATTTGTGAAATTATTGGGAGCTTAGAAGATAATTACTGTCTCTTGAATTGTTTTTTCGCAGGCCCAGTATATTCTATTTGGTCATCGGTGATACGCCTGTATGGCTTTTCGTTGACCATCTCTTCGTGTATATGCGCCAGCATGCCCACGCTGCGAGGTATTGCGAACAATCCCTTGCCAATGCGCCAGTCAAAGACCATTTCGCTTATTAATGCCGCAATAGCGCCGTCTATGTTTATGCAAAGCGTTTTCCCAAGAACAGAATCAATTGCATCCTTGATTCCATGTGCAAATTCCACATACTTTCCTGCAACGCCATATTCTTCTGCAAGCGAGAATAATTTTGCAGTTCTCGGGTCTTCATCCTTGTAGACGGCATGGCCGTAACCGGGAATTCTCTTTCCCTGTTCCTTGAAGCGCTTTACAACATCTGCAGGATTTCTATCAACATTCTCCTGCATCATCTTTGCTGACTGCTCGATGGCGCCGCCGTGAAACTCACCGAATCCCAGCATGCCTGCAGCCAAAGCCGCGTTCACGGGGTTCCCTGCAGAAACAGAAGCGCGCGCAGACGTTATTGAAGGCGGGTTGATGCCGTGCTCTATGCATGCAACAAGAATGGCATCAAGCATCTTAGATTCATTCTCTTTTGGCAATTCGCCTTTGAGTAATAAACAGACGGCTTCGCTGAATGAAAGGTTTCCTATCAGGTCAAGCAATTCATAACCACGAACAAGCGTTTCCTTGTCGTCCGACTTGCTTATCGACGTTTTCCATTTTTCCATTCAATCACCGGTGCTGTATGCAATTATAGCCTCAACTGCATCGGCTAATCCCTGATGGCTGCCTAGAAAGTGCCTGTTTCGTTTAGCGTGATATTCGCCATCATGTAAGTGGACGGTTCCTAGATAATCGTTATCATAAACCAGCCACTCCTGATTCCCGTCTCCAAGATTTTTGACAGTTGCCATTTATATCGCCTTCTTTATTGCTTCGCCGAGTTCGTCGTGATTTCCTACAACAATAGCGCCGGCTTCCTTTAATAGTTTCATTTTATGTTTTGGCCTGCCTTTCTCCCCCTGTATCAATGCGCCGGCATGGCCAAATGACATCCCTTCAGGCATCTGTTCAGTGAAATTTCCTGCGATGAAAGCTGCCAATGGCTTCGTGAAACCGCCTTCTTTCATCAGGTCCGCTATTTGCTCTTCATATGTTCCGCCAAGCTCGCCGAAAATAACAACGCCTTTTGTCTGCTTGTCGTTCTCAAAAAGTTTGAGCAGGTCAGCAAACGCGCAGCCGATAATTATGTCGCCGCCGATCCCGACAACTGTCGACTGGCCAAGCCCTGCCTGCCGAACGACCCATGCAGTTTCATTGGTCATGCCGCCGCTCTTTGATATCACGCCTATTTCTCCCGGCTTGTATATTTCTTCGACCATCTCTTTCAATCCGCCTATCACCCCAAGGCGGCTTTTTCCCGGCGAAAGAATGCCTATCGAGCTTGGGCCGACAAGCATAGAGTTATTCTGCCTTGAGAATGAAACCATGTCAGCGGCATCCCTTACAGGCACGCCTTCTGTTATGCAGTTCACAAGATTCAAGCCGTTTGCAAACGCTTCAAAGACAGCGTCTTTTGCAGCAAACGGCGGCACGTAAACTATGCTTGCGTTTATCTCAGGATGATTCTCCAGTGCTTCCTTTACTGTATCGTAAACCGGAACTCCTTCTACCAGCTGCCCGTCTTTGCCCGGCGTAACGCCTGCAAGCACCGTGGTGCCGTATTCTTGCATAAGCTTTACGGCGCGCGAGCCTTCATTGCCTGTTATTCCTTGCACCAACACCTTCGTGTTTTCATCTATGAGTATGCTCATGCCGGCACCTTCTTCTTATAAACGCTAACCTTGTCCATGAGGATTCTTGCCGTTTTTGTCATGGGCATTTCCTTGCCGTAAACTGTCATGTCCAGTCCGTGCGCTTTCGCAGCATTTCTTAGTATCTCTAGCCCTTCTTTTTCGTATGGTCCGCTTC
>JAGVVX010000028.1 GCA_018304565.1 Candidatus Aenigmatarchaeota archaeon | reverse complement strand
AATATAATATTTTAATTAGGAGAGGAGGTTGATAAGGATGAGAACCTAGGTTCTCGACTTATGATAGTTAAGGTTAACCTAATAAGAACTTAACTGCCTTTAAGAAAAAGCTAGAACTTCTCTGCGTCCTCGATGAGCATGTCAGGTATGTCGCCATCAAGAACATGATATCTAAGCCTGCACTTATTGCAGGTGATCGCGTTTTTTTTGGCTTCGTACTTTATTTTGCCCTTGCATTTCGGGCAAACGAGTATATCAAGAAAATCTTTCTTCAACATATCAATCTTGTTCCTTCCTGGCTTTCCATTTTGATTTAACAGCTTCAAGGAAATCTTCTGCAATAGGACTGTAGGCTGTATACACAGGTCTTTTGTCGAACCCTATCACAGCCACGTCAACATCCCCCCGGAAAAGTGCATAACCGCCGTGGTTAGACCCTTCCAATCTGTAGCCGTGGAGTGAAGCTTCTGCCGCCAGCATGCTGAACCACATGTACCCTTCCATGAACTTTTTGGCGCCGCGAACCATTTTTCTTATCTTTGCGTCTGATAGCAAAGCTGTTTTATCTTGCCACCTTGCTTCCGCGGCTTTGAATATTTCTTCAAACGCGGGAGTACGGGCGGAATATTCGGGGCCTTTTTCATAACCAAAAGTTCCAACGCATGTGCCATCTTTAACAACATAATAACTGCCATCTGTGCCTCTTCTCACATCAGAGCCATGAGGCAGGGAACTCTCCACTGCATGGAACCACCTGTTCATGCCGTTGTAAGTTCTAGTGAACTCTCTCGCGCCCGCACCCAGACCTCTTGCTAGATTTGCCATTAATGCACCTGCTGGACTCTTGTTGAAATATCTTTTTATTCCTTCTTTAGCTTTGGATAAGCTCCTTTTTCGATTATTACCCTGTCGGTTTTTACTGCAAGAGCCTTTCTTTTTATCATCTCTTCTGCATTAAGTGCCGACTTTGCCAATGCTACCAGCTCGCCTTTCAACGACATTATTGCTGTAAGCTCGCCGGGCTTGATTGTTTTCTGGACAAAACATATGCCGCCTGTATAAAGAGGCGAGCCGTTGGCTATGGAATGAACAGCAGAATCTTTTATTATCACTTTAGGCAGATGTTCAACTGCCGCTTCCACTGGCAATACATATTCGCGCAGCTTCTCGTCCCCGTTTTCTTTCCAGTCCATGTAAGCACTTGAAAGATCCTGCATTTTTACAAGAAAACTTTCATTAAACCTGCCTGCACGTATCCTTCGCAGTTCGGTCATATTTGCGCCTCCTATCTCCTTGCCAATTTGATGGCATAAAGTCCGGACATATGTGCCTGCCTGAGCAGCAACCCTGAATGCAACATCTTTGTGGTCTTTGTCAAGTATCTCGAATGAATAAACATGTCTTGCCCGCTCTTTTCTTGCTACTGCGCTCCTTACAGGAGGTCTCTGTTTTATTTCTCCGATGAATTTTTTGATATTTCTTTCAAGTGTGATATCATCAACATCTTTGTGAAGATGCATCACACCTACATACTCCTTATCCAATCCTTGCAGCGCTGGTATGGCTTTGCACGCATTGTCCAGTGCTATCGGAAGGACGCCGCTCACAGCAGGATCCAGTGTACCGCTGTGTCCTGCGCGAGGAAGCGCGAAAAGTTTCTTCACTGTTGCAACAACGTCGTGGCTGGTAGGTCCCGGCCACTTGTCAAGAATAATCAGGCCGTTTCTTACCAGTTCTTCGACACTCCTGGCGCCGGGGTATTTGCCGTACTCGAGGCGCGAGACATCCTCAGACTTTACAAAAAACCCGTCTTTTTCCCGCATGATTAGAACTTGTCGCAAAAGTACAAAAATAGATATTTGCTGTGTGCTGTACTGGTGTTTCTAGCCGCATGGTTCCCGGCTTATAAGTAAATCTTCATTAGCTTTCGTGTCGTCATCATTACGAAAAAGAAAGAAAGCAAGTACCATCCAAGCCACCTGAGTTCATTCCCTACAAACGGTGCTTGAAACGGGAGCAGGGCTGCAACCGGCGAGACCTTTACGGCATCGCCAGCTACTGCTGCGTCAAAAACATTTCTTCTTTCCTCCAGTCTGCAGGGCATTTCGCATGTTTTGCCTTCAAACGATACGGAGTTCCCTTCAACTGCAATTGAACCGCTATTGAATGAAACTTCCCCCTTACCGTCTGTAAGTTCTATTATCTGTTCCCCGTAAACAGATCCTATCCATGGAACCGAGACAAGTGTTATTATCAAGGATATAATCATTGGCTTGAAAGACATCCTCATTATTTTTCCCTGTTCCTTCATGACTTCTTTGAATAGCACATCAACTTCAGTTTTGTTCTGCGATTTCTGCTGTTCTTTCATCTTCGCATTAAGTTCCTTGATTCGTTCCCTGGAAGCTTTTGCGTCCTGCTGCTTTACTAGCAGCTTGTAGAAGATGTTTACTACAACTGCTGTGAGTATTGAGAACAAGATTATATCAGCGGTTATTGAAAAAAATACCATATTTTCACTCCTTGACAAATTCCAGTTTTTTGACCCTGAAACCTTCTCCTATTGAATGCTTCTTCTTGCATTCTAAGCACGTATAGCGCAGGTCCAGCTTCCTTGTAGGCTTTTCCCTTCCTTTTGGATTTTCTTTCGGGAAAGAACCGTAACCTGCAAGCTTTCTCAAGAATCTTCTCTGGCTTTTTGTATTCTGCCTTCTAGGACGTCTTTTCGCCTCATCTGCCGTATGCTCGGTGTGTTTCTTGCAGAACGGGCAGTATCTTTTCTGTTTTTTTGGCATTTTCATAGGACATCACTTCATACTATGCAACGCATTTCTATAGCGCAGATAGCTTAAACCAGAAGGTAATGCAGCACTATCTTCAAGAACTGTGCTAACGTAGCTATCAGTATCAACTGTGTTATCAATAAATGCGCCTAGTCTCATTCTATACGCATAAACCCTGAAAGGCCAGAAACCTCTTGTTTTACTAACAAGTTCATAAGATGCTTCAAATGTTACGCCGCCATCCTTGATTATGCGATGCCGCTCGGGCAGTGGTCGCCTAGTTAAGATTATCTGTTCTCTCATATCTTACTCCTCCACCTGCTCGATTACGCCTTCCTTGAGCAACAAATCATTTAAAGGCTTGGGTAAAAAATCAGTAGAAATTATCTCGTTTTCTTTTAGTTCATATGTTTTCATGTCGGGCCCTACAAAAGCCGGCAAGGCTTTCATTACCTTGTACGCCAGCTTTTTGTCCTTTTGAATCTCCGAAAAGAAATTTTCCCGGAAATTCTTTATGCGGTCTGTCAGGAAATAAAACAGGTCTTGCTCTTCTTTGGTCAGGTTTTCGGGCTGCAGGCCGGTTCTCACGGTATAAAGGGCCCCTTCAAGCAGTTTTTTCTCCCTCGACTCGAAGAATCTCCTTATTATATTTCTGACATTTTCAAGCTCATGTATATCCGCAGATGATTTTAGCTGTTCTTTTTTCTTTAGATAGTCCCTGAGGTCCGAAAGAAAGTTTTCAGGCAATTTTTGCAGCTTTTTTGATTCCTTCTCGGCTCTTTCGATGTCACGAATCTTGTCAAATGTGAGCATAAGGACTGTATAATTGGAAAGTATTAAAGCCGCTAATGCATTCTGCCCTTGTGAAGTTCAAGGCCCTGTCCTGTCTGGAACTGTTTCTTGCAGACAAGGCAGGAGAAGCCCTGGGGTTTTACGCGCTCTTTTTTTCTTGAACCCATAATTCTAAACGGGTAATTCACGGGGTTCTTTATTGTTATCTTTTCCGTTCTGCCCTTGCATACATTGTCAGGTCTGCATATCCCAATGTCTTTGTAATACATTGCAACACTGCAGTTGGCAGGCGGCTTTGCTGTATGTTGCTCCTGATAGCGCAACTGTGCAAGGAGGTAATTTCTTGGAAGCGGTGGCTTGTTCTTTTCATTCCACTGGAATACTTTTTCCTGTATTTCTTCCAATTTCCAGTTCATCATCCTTAGGAAATTTATCAAGATGAAAAGGCTTCTTTTCCTGCCGTCCTGCATCCCTGAAAGAACAAGCTTGATGCAGGGCGGAAAGATATCCTCGCTGATCTTTTTCTCCCATTGTATTCTCGGCTTCTTCCCGGTTTCATTTTTTTCTACTTTCTTGTGCATGGCACGCCAGTCCATTGCAGCGAGAAACAGCGCTTCTGCAGAATTTTCTTCGGATATGAAGAATTCAGCTTCAGTGCTGATCTTTTCAGGCTTTGCTTCTGATTCGGAAAATGTCATTATGTCCTTGTGGCTTAATGGCAGCGATGCCAGCCAAGTCTTTTCGTTTAGGCTGTACGGTGCCCGGAACATGTGCCTTACTCCCCAGTTCTTCTCTACCTCCACAAAATAAAACGGATTCAGTTTGCTTGGAGGCTCAGCCAGCGAGTTTATGAGCTCGTTTGCTCCTCTTGATTTTACAAGCTCCTTCATTAGTTTTTTTGCTATTTTTTTCCTTATGTAAGCTGCCAGAACCCTCGCGGCATCCGGGTATAATTTTTGCAGCGGTTTGTAGTCGACCTCTTTAGGGAAGCTTTCCCATGGAATACATATATGGAATCCTCTGCGTCCTGAGAATTTGATCCCGAATGTTACGCCGTTTTTTTTGAGTAGCCTGCATATTAAGTCGGCGGTAATCTTCGATTCTTGCAAACCGATTTTTGAGTCTATGTCTATAATTAGGTCCCATCCAGTGCGCAGTTTTTCATAGTTATCCTGCCTGAGTGCCATTGGATTGCTCCAGTGTTCGACAGAAAGGTGGAATGAAGTCACCCCATTCTTGGCCATCTGGAATACGTCTGTAGGAAACTGAAGTATATTCGGCCTCTTGTCATATGACCCGTCCCAGAATGCGCCGGCCACTTCCCTGTTTTTTGAGCTTTTGATAAGAGAATCAGCTATATCTTTCCTGGAGTAGTATTCAAGGATCTGCTGGCGGTTCATCTGGTCACAGAATTAGTAAAGCTGGAAGGGATAAAAAACGATATTTAAACGGCATTATCATTTTTCATTATAGACTTCCGCAATTTCCTCATCATGCGTCTTCTGAGCTTGTATGTATTCGCGTGCATAGCATAAGCATTCCAACCTTCTACGCATCCAAGAACTTTCTGCTTATCAACGAAGCCATCTTTGTACAAGTCGATAAGGTGCTCAATCTAATTGTGAGAAAAAGTATTTATTTTACTCTATGAGGATTGGTCTTTCTGAAAATTGTTGTGTGAGGGCTTTGTACTCTTGCGGAGTTAGCGCATTTTCCGGTCTGTTTTCGCTCACGAACCTCGCGGCGAACCCCCTGCACGCGGCGCCGCAGCCGGCACCGGCACCGACGCGCCCGCCATCGCGGTGACCCAGGCCCCAGTCGCCACGGACAACAGGTCTAAAGCCGTTGTCAGCAATCCACACGTTGTCAGCAATCCACAAATAAGTATAATCAGGCAATTCTTTCTTCGGGTCTTTTACCCCCCACAAATAGTAGATAAGCTTCATGTGTTTGTCAGGAATATCTTTTATGTATGCGCTTTTGTGAGGAAGATAGATGCCTTCTCTGCTTCCGAGCCGCGTCTTTGCAGTTTTTATGGCCGCTGATGGATTCGCTAGTATTTCCTGTTCTGGTATATGAGGATCAAGTATTATCCCTTCTACAAGCTCTTCCTTGTCAAAATCAAGAACTGTATCTGTCCATTCGAACGGTCCCTCTATGAAATCTCTTTCGATTTGAGGATGCTTCTGCTCAAGATACCGCCTTCCAAGAAACCACTCTGAAGAATAAGCAAGACGCACGCCAGACTTCTGCGCAGCGAGCTTCCTGTTAGCCCAGTTGCCGGTTTCTGATTTCGGCGATTGAATGTATAATTCTACAGGCTTGCAGCCGCCTACAGCCACATCGTACACATGCAGCGGCACCCTGAAAACCTGCCTTGCAGCAGGAACCATCGCCCTATCTGTTGCCATCATGACCACTCATATTGTTTTGACAGTAAAATATTTAAATCTTATCATAACCGCCCAGTGATAACTAGAATCACTTCACCAGCAGCCTTGCCTGGTCTATGCTGTATTTCCAGCCTTTCGGCAATTTTCCTGTCCGTGCATAATACTTTCCCAGCCTTCGTATCTTGGATTCGACGAGTTCAACGCCGTGGATGGCCTTTGCATCTGCCTTGTTTTCCCCCAGATGCCTGTGCAGGTTGACGGCCTGCTTCATCAGGTTGTACAAATCCTCCGGGACTTGTTTTTTTGCTGTCTTTTCCATAATCTTCGCTACGCGCAAACCAAAGGCACGAACATCAGGAATGCCATATTGGTCCCTTAATACAATGCCTATCTGGCTCGACGGCTTGCCGTCTTTCGCAAGCTTAACTATGAGCTTTTCCGCCTCTTCCTTGTCGTAAGCAAGCCATTCCTGGCGTATGCGCTTAATAGGCTTCTTGCTGCCAGATCTGCCGTGTTTTCTTGAATGCATTCGTGCCATAATCAACCACTAAATTAAGCCTTTTGAAATTGATGAAGTCTTATCTTTCCGCTTCCAGTGTCTGAAACGCCTTTCTCTATATAAGTTCCCTGACTCAACTGAATTCCACCGGGCACTAAACTATAAGAAAAATCCTTATCACATGGCGGACAAGAGGCGGTGCCGTTCCTTGGAATTCCGTCTACTGCATTGCCTTTAACATACATAAAAGGATGCCTGCAGTCTCTTGGATCTATAAGAGTTTTTGACATGACTATCCCACCCTGTTCCTGTATCTGCCGCGTTTCTCTATTTCATGCAACGTTTTAATAACTTTCTTTGCTTCGTCAAATTTCTCTCCATAAGCTTCGATGGTCATTCTCCATACAATT
>JAGVVX010000027.1 GCA_018304565.1 Candidatus Aenigmatarchaeota archaeon | reverse complement strand
TTGCAATAAGTGAACCAGCCGTAGTCGCTGTAGAAAGACCTGACAATGCTACAGCGCCTTGACTCACTGTACCAAAAGTTGCACTCAGTGCGGCTGCTATTGCAGCCGAGAAGACTATAGTCGCAACAGCGACAACCATGAGGGCAATGCCGATGATTCTCATCCAGTTTGTGGTGCAGATGGGGCCTTTCTTGCCGCCGGGGATTTGAACATCCGGGCTGCAATCATTCGGGATAACGCAGGTTTTGAAAAAGCCCTGGTCAACATGGCAGCCGGCGTTGTATTGCACGCGGCATTCGTACTGGGCGCCATTGCATGTATTGGAGAATTTAGTCACAGTGCCTGTGATTGTCAATTGGGTGCCTGTCGGAACAAGCTTGGGATTTATGTCGGCTTCAAGCGCCACGCGGCTTACTTCCGAGCACACGACATCGTTTGCAGGCTTTTTGGATGCTGTGTCTGTTACGTCAGCAGGATCCAAAAGAAAGCCGCGCGTGCCGGGAACCGAGGCTGTGTTAAATCCCTGAAGGCCCGTTGTGCCTTGCTGATTATTCTGCTGGTTGTTCACGTTGAACGCAACCCCGAAACGCTGGCAGATGCACCACTCGTTGACTTGGCAGCCGTACTGCAGCCCTTTGCCGAGGGTAAATGTCTGGCCTGCAACACCAACGCCGACATTACTTCCTACACCAGACACGGCTGATGTAGCGAGGGCAAGCTCTTGCGTGGAGCAGATGCCTATCGGAACAGAGCCTCCGATGTTGCCGGCGGCGGCGCTGTTCACGCTGGTTCTTGCGAAGCACTGGTCGTTGCATGTCTGTGCTGAAGTGCCTAGAGGCGACTTGCTCCTGTCAACAGTAATGCTGGAACCGCCTGAGCTTGTGAAAATATTCCTGCTCTGAACTTCTGTCAGGAAGGTTCTCAGCGCCGCCACGCATTGATCCCTGTTGTCGTATTGGCCTTGCAAAGGACTTGGCGGATTCCCGTTAAAATAAGTGTTGAGCTGGCCGGCGAATGTATCGTATGTCTGGATGCATGAAGATTCCAGGCATGAAACCGAAAGAATAGGCTCGTTCAATGTTGCGCAGGCATATGCAGGCCTTTGTGTTTGAGCGCTTGCTACATCTGTTTTTGCAAACGGCGATGGCAGAACTGAGATTACAAGAATAAAGGAAATAAATACAGCTATGAATTTGAGTTCTTTGTGTTTCATGGCTCTCTGATTTATTATGAAGTTTCCCGTATATTAAGATTAAGTAGAAGAAGACAAGATGATATGCTCTTAATACTCCCGCGACTGAAGTCGTGGGTTTCTGAGAGCATCCGCTGCAGTTTTCAATGTCTCTGGGGATAATCAAATCATGACTGCTTCTTTGATATTTTTGAAATGCGGGTCCCCGGTCAGTATCTTCGCATCTAATTTTTTTGCTGTTGCCAGAACAAACGCATCGGCAAGGCCGAAATCTCTAATCTTTCCGCGCATTTCGGCGTGTATAAGACCAGCAGCTATAAGGAATTGAGAGTCATCATAAAATATCTTTGAAAGTGATAGAATTGTATCGGAGATGGTTTTGTAATCTTTATTCCTCCTTTTTGCAATACTGACCACTTCTGTAAGTACAATAAAACTTGTAAAAATCTGATTGGCGACATTTTCTAATATTTCCTTGACTTTTTCGCCTTTTTCTGTACCATCTAAATACTCTATCCACGCCCAGCTATCAATGACATATTTTATGAGAATCGCCCCTAGTCAAAATCGCTGAATTTTTCATGTTTATAAGGTCCTATACCTTTAGCTATACCAAAACCAGATTTGATAGTCCTTTTTATTTCTACTTCAACAATCTGGCCTTCTTTTAGCGCCTCTTCTTTTACTATTTCTTTCGGTATTGTTATCATCAGCGAGCCGCCAATCTTCCTCATCCTCGTGATAGCTTTCATATTATATCACCTGTTAAATAAAATATAATAGACTGTTATATATTTAAAGCTTATTTTTACCTTATCTTCATGCCGTTTGGCAGCTTCTTTGCCGGCGATATCAGGGTGCCGTCGTCCGCGGCAAGCAGCATGCCCTCGCTTCTTTCGCCGCGCAGCACAGCAGGCTCCAGATTGGCTATTATAACTGCCTGCCTGCCGAGGAGTTCTTCTTTCTTGTATATGCCTTTCAGCCCCGCGACAAGCTGGCGCTGCTCGCTGCCGAGATCAATCCTGAGCAGGAAAAGCTTGTCCGCATCAGGATGGTCCTTGACGTCTACAATAGTAGCAATTCTTAAGTCGAGTTTCTTGAAGTCTTCAAGCTTCACATAACCATCTTCTGTTTCTTTTATGTTTCCATTTTCTTCTTTAATAATATTTTTAATAGGAGAGGAGGTTGATGAGGATGATCTGCAAAGAACAGAGTTCTTTGAGATCTCAGAGAAGCTTCGCTTCTCTGCAGAGAACCTAGGTTCTCGACTTATTTTTGAATACTTTGTGCGGTATTTTTTTGCAGCTTCCAGCTCTTTGTCTTCTATTTTCCTGAAAAGGATTAAAGCGCGAATCTTTGTGCCCGCCTTGACGGCAAATCTTGTGCTGTCTTTCCACGCTGTAGGTTTTGTTCCCAGGCATTCCAGCGCTTTCTTGCCTGATTCTGGAATATAGGGCGAGAGCAGCAGCGAGATGGTTCTCAGCGCATTGATCGCTGTGTAAACTGTCGTGGCAGTGTCCGGCTTGTTTTTGAATGTCCAGGGCTCTTTTTCCTGGAAATACTTATTCACTGACGCAGCGAGGGCAAGTGTTTTTTTCAAAGCTTCTCGAAGTTTAACGTTATCTACATCTTTTTCGACGGCTTTTACAGTATCGCCAATTTTCTTGATGACTTCTTTTTCTTTTTTCCCGGGCTTTCCGGGTTTCGGAAGCCTGCCGCCGTAGTTCTTTTCCACGAAATGGGTTGCGCGATGCAGAAGATTGCCGTAGTTGCCGATAAGCTCGCTGTTTATCCTGTCGCGAAAATCGTCCCAGTCAAAATTGCTGTCCTTGCTTTCGGGCAGGAGCAGCGACAGGTAGAACCTCCAGTAATCAACGGGGAACAAGTCGAGCGCCTCATCGCTGAAAAGCCCTATGCCCCTGCTTGTGGAGAACTTCTGGCCTTCCCAGTTGAGATACTCGTAACCGGCGACGTAGTGAGGCAGTGTGAACTTCTTTGAGGCAAGTAATATAGCCGGCCAGAATACCGTGTGGAAGGGTATGTTGTCCTTGCCGATGAAATGATAGACCTTTGCGGGTTCAGACCACCATTGCCGCCAGTTCTTTATTCGCCTGCGGCCCTGGCCTTCCTTGGTTATCGATACGTAGCCGATAGGCGCGTCGAACCATACATAGAAAACAAGATGTTCGTAGCCTTTCATAGGAACCGATATTCCCCATTTCAGATTCCGCGTTATGCAGCGCGGCTTGAGGCCTTCTTTCAGCCATCCGAGCGCGAAGTTCCTTACATTATCGGGCCAGTGGTCGTTTGATAAGATCCATTTCTTCAGCTGCGGCTGGAGTTTCGACAGGTCGAGGAAAAGGTGCTTCTCCTCGCGGAACTCGATGTCTGTCCTGCCGCAGACGGTGCAGCGCGGCTTTATCAAGTCAGTCGGGTCAAGAAGCGTGCTGCATTTCTCGCACTGGTCGCCGCGCGCGGAATCATAGCTGCATCTTGGGCACACGCCTGTAATAAACCTGTCAGGAAGAAATCTTTCGTCGTTCCTGCAGAAAGGCAGAGTCAGTGATTGCTCCTTTATGTAGCCGTTCTTCCTAATTGCAAGGAAAACATCTTTGGTGATGACATGATGCACCTGTGACGAAGTGCGACCAAAGAAGCTGAAATCAAAGTTCCATTTTTCATATATTGCTTTCTGCAGTTTGTAGTATTTGTCAGAGTATTGCTGCGGCGACAGGCCTTCCTCAAGCGCGGCCACTTCGGTCGGCGTTCCGTGCTCGTCGGTGCCGCATATGTATATATTCTCGACACCCCTCAAATCAAGAAACCTGTGAAATACGTCAGACGGAAGGAAAGATCCAATGAGATTTCCGAGGTGCTTGACGCCGTTGACGTAAGGCAAAGCCGATGTTATGGTAATCTTGGGAGAAGCTGCGCTTCTCCGAAATCCTTTGGATTTCGAGAATTCCAAAAGGCTGCGCTTTTTGAGAACTTTGAAATTTATCACCTCAATGAGTATTATAACTAAATGTTGAATTCTTTTTATGGCTTTCGAGCGTTCAGATCTTGGGAGAAGCTGCGCTTTTTGAGAAAACAGCTATTTCTGCAGAAAGCAGAGCTTTCTGAGATCTCGGAGAAGTTTCACTTCTTCGAGATGCCCTTGTACGAATATGCTTTTTTGCCCTTCTTAATAACCATAAAGTATACTGCACCAGCAACAACCGCTAGCGCGACAATTATTAATGCAAGGGTTGCAGCATCCATTCCTGCTGATGGCTGCTGCCCTGTCTGGTTCGTTTGTTGTTCCTGCTGTGACTGATTCTGCTGTTGCTGTTCTTGTTGCGCCTGCTCAGCCTGCCCTTCAGCGGTTTTCTCAGCGCTGATTGCAAATAGGCTCAGGCCCGGCAGCGCTGCAGAATAATAAACATAAGTGTCGTCAGAACTCAACTTTGTTGTATCCATCTTCGCCCAGGCATTAGTATACCTGTACAGCGAAACCTTGCTGTCATCTATCTTGTTGCCCGTGATCCATGATTTTTCCAGCCGGAATTCCAGCTTCCCGCTTGCTATATTTTCGTCAGAAACGTTGGTTTTCGTTATGCTGATATAATGTGAAATAGTTCCGGGCGCAACTGGTACGCCAAGAGGCAGCTTTGATTGTTCTATCAGAATTGTAATGCTTCGCGCTATGCCTTTTACTGTAATCTCTATCTTTCTTACGCTAGTTTCTGCTGCATCTAAATCAACAGTTTCAGTGGCGCCGCCTTGTATGACAGGTATGCTCACTGTGGCTTTGCCTGTGCTGTAAGCCTTTGTTGTCTTTATTGCTGCTCCTCCGCCGCTTGCGCCACTACCGGAAGAGCTGCTGCTGGAGCTTGCGTTGGCGGTACTGCACGTTCCGCTTGCGTTGCCGGTGACAGAAACGGAAGCGACGCCGGTGCTGCCGCCCAGATCAAACGTTATCAGCTTGATCCCCTCGAAGCATGTGCTGTGCTTTATGTTGAGTGAAAGCGTTTTTGTGCTTGATGCGCTGACTGTCGTGCCGGAAGAGCTTGCCGGGTCGCCGCTCTGCCTTGTAAGGCCAGAGGGAAGGTTCAGTGCATAGGATGTTGTCACGTCGCTTGACTGCGCGTTCTGGATGCCTATGCTAAGGTCAAACGAATTGCCGTTTGTGACGCTTGCTGAAGAAGGCGAAGTGCTGACAGTCATGTCGGACGGTGACACGAAATCCAGTACCGCTGCAGTTGACGACACAGAACCTGCTGAAGTGGTTCCTTGGGCATAATAATTATAAGTGCCGGCAGTGCCGGCTGTGATGGTAAATGTTTTTGTCGTGCCTGCTGAAAAGCCGCTGTACTGCCCGGATGCAGGGTCGTTTACAGTCAGCGAAGGCGAGGAAACCAGCACGAGCGTGCTGACCGTGCAGGACGTTCCTGTTGTCGTGACGGTTACCGTCACGCTTGTTCCTGTCGTGGCGCGCGAAACGGAGGTTGATGTGTCAACGCTTTGCAGGCACTGCGATTGCGCGAAAACCGGCGCCGCAAAAGTCATGACCATTAACGCAAAGACGACTGCAAAAACCATGTTTTTTCCATCGGTTTCTTTATTCATCATTTTTCACTTTCCATGATTTTTCTTTCTAATTCAGACGCAGCCTTGGCAGACGAAAACGCCACCTAGGAAAGCCTGTTCTGTTGAGCTGCCGGACGTTATGACGCCTTTTATCTCGTTGGGCGCTCCTGCCCTCCACCCGCCTGACCGCGATACGTTGAATGCCGCGCAGCCGCTCGGTCCTGTAAGCACGCTGAGCGTTACATTATTTGTGAACGGGTCGTACATCGTGATGTTCTCCGTAGTTGGCGGGCCGCTGAAGCTGAAGCTTTGCGTGGTCACGTTCGTTACGTTCGCGCCTATGAGCGGCGTTTCGGGCCTCGCGTATGTGAAGGCGCATGCCCTGATTGTAATATTCCTGTTCACTGTAGACGAACTGCTTGTTATCATCGTTGTAGGAGAACCTTCGTTGCGCTTTCCCAAAAGGATTTTGATGACCGTACTGTTGACTGTCTGGTTGCCGTCTACCTTGTATGTGTCTGTAGGCGAGAAACTGAATTGCCCTGTCCAGTTGTTAAACGCGGGCGTTGTAGAGCCTGTGTCTTGGAGGGAGGTGTTTGTGTTAAGCACAGCGTCGTCGTCTATGACCAGCTCCGTGAAATGGCCGCCCGGTATGAATGTAAGAGGCCCCCCGAAAGCGAAAGACCCGCTCTGCGTTGCGTTTCTCAGCGCGAAATAGTAAAATTCGCTGCCGGAACTGCTGTTTATGATATCGCCCTGCGCGGACTCGTTCCACGTCCCAATGTAGAATTCCGCGCCGGTGATTGTCGCATTATAAGCTCCATTATCCGTTGTTCTCGTAAGCGTGATTGCGCGCGGGTTGTAGCCGCTCGTTCCGCTGTCCAAGTCTGTCCTGAACGATTTTATCCCTATGGGCACGCCTTCCGAAAAGTCTGCAATGTCTGAATCGCCGCTAACAGAGTCGGTGAAATTCCACATGATGCTGTACAGTCCGCTCTTTGATATGTTCAGCTGCAGGAATGCCACGCCGTTCGAATCGGTTGCGCTTGGAATCTTCGTGTAATTGCTGGAAGGCAGGAAATCCTTGAACCCGAAGCCGCCCCTTCCGCCTCCGAAATC
>JAGVVX010000053.1 GCA_018304565.1 Candidatus Aenigmatarchaeota archaeon | reverse complement strand
ATAATCGTTCCTTCTCACATACGCGGCTATCTGGGCCTGAAGGAAGGGACGGAACTGATAGTTGCAAATAACGGCAACAAGGAGCTGAGAATATTTCCGCTGCTCACAGGCTCGTCAGCAAGAATAAGCATAATGGCTGCCGATACCCCAACATCGCTGCCAAAGATTCTTGACATCCTGTTCAAAAACAACGTGGAAATACTTATGAGCATGAGCAAATCAATAGACCGCGGAAAGCTTCTTGAGTGGACAGCCATTGCCGACGTGTCAGGCTGCGAGAACATCAAGAAAGTGGAAGAACTGTTGAAGAAGACAAAACTTCTGAAAACAGTCGAGTTTGATTTCAGGTAACTTGTAAACAGGATTTAAGAGTTTTACTGTGTTCTATTGTTTTATAGTATTAATGTCTTCAGGTTGTGATTCTTATGGATGTTACTTCAGAAAAAGAAAAACCGAAAATTGCATATGTAATTTGTGGCGGTACTATATTCAGCGAATGGACTCCTGAAGGAAGAAGACCCGTGACTTCCGGAGAAGAACTCCTTCAGAAATATCTTCCCCGCTTGTCTAGAGAAGCTGACGTTGCAACAAGGGAAATATGGAGGCTTGACAGCACCGATATGCATTATCCTGAGTATAGGAAGGTTGCTGAAGAAGTTTGTAAATTCGTGAAAGATGGCTATGCTCCAGTTGACGCGCAGGGAACAGATTCAATGACATACGGCGCAGCTTTCTTAGTCTCAAGGATTCCTTTCAAGAGGGTACCTTTTGTTATTGCAGGCTCGATGCACTCAATAGGCGAGGAAGATTCCGACGCCCTGCCGAACCTCGAGGCGGCAACTATGGTTGCAATGCGAAAAGATTTTCCGGGAACATATGTATGCGTGAATGAAGGTGAAATTCACAGGGCTGCAAGAAGCGTAAAAGTAAAGCCGAATGAACCCAGGGAAACAGAAGGAGTGGTATCTACAGTGCCTGTGAAAAGGTCGTTCTCAAGCGGACATTATCCGGTCATCGGCGGGGTTGTAGACGGCGAATTTGAATACGCAAGCGATGGTGAAAGGGTACAGAAAAGATTTGTTGAAAGGCAGGAAAGAAGGCTGGATTATTTCAGGCCGCTTTTCGATGAATTCGGCGAGCCCCTGTTTCTGCCGCATTACGAGAATGTGTTTGTTATAGATCTTCATCCTAATTTTCAGCCAGAAATTCTGGATGCTGCTTTCAAGGACAACTACAGAGCAGTCCTGATAAAGGCTCCGGGAACAGGAGGCATCCCTAACAGCCCCAGGCACATGGCACTTATCCCGAAGATAGAAAAGTGGGTGAAAGACGGCAGATCTGTTGTCATTGCACCAAAGATTACGCATGCAATTGTTGATGACGAATATGAGGTTAACAGGAGAAGTATTGAGGCGGGGGCTGTAATCACTTACGACATGCATGCAGATTTTGCCCTTGCTAAAGCTGAATTGGCTGCAGGCCTTGCGCAGACCCCTGCAGAATTCAAAAAACTGCTCTACTACAATTTTGAAGACGAGATAGACGAGAGGCTTATACCTGAAAGTGAAAGAACATCTGACGCAGAAGTATTTGCCATACTGAAAAAGGTTCTAGGCAGGAAGAATGGAAACGGTACTTTTTTGGACAGGCTGAGAAACAAAGTTCCGTGGGCTTGGCAGAAAGGAGCTTAGGACTCTATATTCTTCAGCACTATCGACGTCAATGTGCTCAGGACGCCGTCGATTTCCCTGAGGCGGTTAATGACAAGATTGTGGAGGTCGTTAATGCTTGTTGCGGATACTTTGATTATTATATCGCTGGTGCCTGTTACAATGGCGCATTCTTCAACTTCAGGCATCTTGCGAATATTGCGGGCTATTTCTTCCTGTGAAAGCTTTGTGCCGTCCGCCTTGGTGTAGGTTACTGCTATGTGGACATATGCGGTAACCGCCCTGCCAATCTTCTCCTTGTCAACAGAAACCGAATAAGATTTTATTACCCCTTCCTGCTCCATTCGCTTGATCCTGTTATGCACCGTAGTTATTGGTATACCTGTCTTGCCGCTTATCTCGCGCGATGAGTACTTAGAATTTTTCTGCAGCATGTTTAGTATCAGTTCGTCTTTTTTGTTCAGCATAACATACATTTTTACCGTTAATTATTTAAGCTTGTTTGCCATTAATGGAAAAATTACAATATAAGTCATTATTTTCGGAAATATTTCTAATAAATTTATACAAGGAATATCAGAAATAGTTAAACTTTTACTAATAAGCAATAGTTTTGTCAATTACTGGGATTATAGAAAATTTTTCCGCTATTGTCTGTAAAAGAAACATATTTTGTAAAAAAATCCACGTTAGAATGAATTTATTATATATACAAAACTAGTTATATAATCACTATCAGAAATGATAGTATTAACAGCAGAAACTATGGGGTGTGCATATCATGAAACTGCCGGTTTGTTGCAAGGAAGAAATGAAGATGAAGCTTGAATCCCCGCGATTCATAGAAGCCGTGTGCATGAAATGTCAGGATAGTGTCTTTGTAAAAAAGCTGGTTGAGCTTAAACCCCAACTAATAGACGATTAGGTGTTTGAGTGCAGCTGACTTTTACCAAACTGGATGCCAAAGGCAGGATATCAATACCTGCGCACGTGAGGAATTCCGTGGGCATCAGAAACGGAGACAGGGTGGCTTTCGTTACAAAGGACTCAAAAGAAATAACTATTCTGCCTTCCATAAGCGATAGTACGGCAACGCTGACAGCCATAATGAGCGATCATCACAAGGGCATGACAAGAATCATCAACATCCTCAATTCCCATAGGATAAGCGTTATATCAATGGAGAGCTTTACGCTGGAAAGGAATGAGAAATTTGAATGTAACTTTGTCGTTGACCTTGAGGGTTACAGCGACATCGATGCGTTAAAAAAAGAGATAAAGGACGGCAGCATAGAAGATATAGAAATCACAAGCAGCTGATCTAGCGCAGGCGTACCAGGATTTCTTCCAGCCAGAGCCTGGGATAACCAAGAAGCGGCACTGCCAATACAGTTTTTCCTTCTATTTGCGACATCTGCACCGTGCACTTGTCCTGTGCTGGATTATTGTCGCCTTTCGTTACAAGGGCGCCGCCTTCCGCCTTTATAACCCTGTGGACTATTGTCTCATCAATAGAGAAACAGCCGCTTTGAGGATGATAAACAATTATATCGCCAACTTCGAGCTTTTCATCCCTGACTATGAATAGTATATCTCCTTTGTTAAGGCCGTTTTTTGCTGCGAATTTCGAGAATTTTCCTTTGTCTATGCCTATTGATTCATAGTATGCAAGCTTCTGGTTCCACCAGTCATCGAAGTGCTGATTATGAAACATTGACAATGAAGCCACGGAAACTATAGGCGTTGATGTATGGGCTGCTAATGCCAACAACTGATAGAAAACCCAGGCTGCAACGAATGCTGCAACTATTTCCAGGATCTCTTTCAGCCATTTCTTGTTCTTCATCATCACATCACGGTTGCTATAATTTAAATATATTCTTACCTTAATTGATTAGAGAGGTGAAAGAAAATGGGCGTATCAAAAGAAGATCGAGAGTCTTATGAAGCTGGACGAGAACAAGCCGAGCAATGGCGGAGGAAGTATTTGTTATGCAGGCTGCACTATACGCGCTATCAGACGTAGCGCAGCAGCCTGCAGTTATTATTTATGCGGCTAAGAATTAGCATCCACCGTCTGAAGACAGGTGGAATTCGTTTTTAAATAGAATATTCAGGCCCTGCCGCGGGATTCTCCTGACAGGCCTGAAGCTATCAGGTGTGCGACTCTTATAGGCTCGGGCATGTTTCCATGCAGGCACGTGATGCTTAAGATTTTTTCGCAGTCCCGGGTGCTCAGGCCGCTCTTTTGGTAGAAAATTTTCTCGTAACTATAGATCTTTCCGGCTCTTTTTGCAATTTCAAGCCGTTTTTTGCTGTTGCCCAGCTTCTTCCTTCGAAGAACGAAGTTCTTCGAGGTGCCAAAGAATCTCCGGTTCTTTGAGCATATTGCTTCGAAGAATCTTTTCTTGTCCGGCTTCTTCCGAAGAATTGCTATAACAGGCAACTGTGTTTTCTTGTTGAGTTCTTTCAGGTCAACAACGTTGAAGCCTGCCATTGTTATGCCGTCAAGCATGATTACTGAAAGCTGGTCATAATGCCTGGAGCCCGTGATCCTTTCGGCAAGCTTTTCTGTTGCATCGAATCCGTCTTTTTTTACCACTGTTGACAGTAAACCATCGATGAACTTTCCGCCGCGGAATACCACGCCGACAACAAGAACATTCTTTTGTCCGGACTTATGTGAGCAGTCGTCCCAGCCGATTATGCGTATCTCATCTTTTATCATAGAAATAATTTTGATGAAGATTCTTTAAGAAATAGATCCGTCTTTACATTTCTGGTCAACTGAATAAGCCTCCATTGTTTTTGTTTGGCCGTCTACTCTTGTTGTTATTGTCTTCTTGTATCTTGCTCCAATGTCTGTTCTGCCGCATTCAATGCACGCGGCATTCGTTTCTCCCTGGAATGTGTAAGTTGTTATCTTTTTAACATCTAACATAGAATCACCGAAAGTTACTTCAGGGTCGCATTGAACTGCTTCCTTAAAGCCTTGACGTCTTCTATTATCCTTTCAGTTGCATCGACAACGGTTTTCTTCGGGTTTTTGCTTTTCACGACAAGAACAGGCTTGGAAAGATAAGTATGTTCAATGTTATACGCGGCAAAATCTATCTTCTCTTTCCATACGTTTTCATTGAGCAGGTTGACCAGCGTAACATCCGGCACTTCTATCTTTATCTTTTCTTTTTCATTCTCTATGATTTCGATTTTCATTATAACACCTCTGAGAACAGCAACTCAACATCCGTGGCATTTATCATAGGCTTGGAAAAGTCGCCGTCAGTTATTCTTGGGCAGGCAGTATTAATGTAGGCATCTACCTGCAGGCCAAGCAGCTTTTCGCCGTTTATCTCGTCCATTACGAGTATGCAGGCTCCCTTACCATTTTTCTGCAGATAGTCTTTAATTCGTTTCGCCTTGCGAAGCAGCTCTGACTGGCCCTCCTTTGTCGATACAAGAATAGCAAAGCTTTTGGCATCTCTTGCGCGGAATATGCTGGCGTATCTCCTTTTCTCGAATATTTTTGTGTCCAGAATCTCTATTTTCCTAGTTTCCAGGTCTAACGTGTACAGAGGTTTGTCGGATTTTATGCCCAGCGGATGGAATTTCCCCGAGCCCACGAAAAGGAATGCGTCTACCTGCCTTTCAATCTTCGCGGCGTTCCCGGACCAGCACCCGAGTATCTGGCCGCCTATAATTGCTGTTTTGCCGCTTTCTTCAATCCTCGATTTCACTTTCTCCATCATATTCTTATGCTGGATCGATGTGATTATGCCAATCACATTCTCCTTGATTCCTGAGAATTCTGCGCCAGTGATATCCGATTCCAGTTCCCATGGCCAGTAAATAACAGGTATTTCGCTTTTTATGTCGCGGTAAAACTTATTGTGGCCGACATGCACAATGGCGTCGCATTTCATGATCCTGGCTTCTTCCAAACGAATGTCGCAAGCGCCGTATGTTGCGTCTATTGAGTATACGACCTCCACGCCACTCTTTTCGATAGCTGCGATTATTTCAGTCGAATTTCTCTTCAGGCCTTCCGGCAACTGGATCAATACCCTTTTTGCATTCGTTTTTGCGATTTCCTCTGGCAAATCAACTATATTTTGCATAAGTAAAATTCCAGACAAAAGTTTAAATGAGTGCGCTTTTAAACCTCAGCGTTTATTTAATTTCATGGGCTTTAACTGGCTTTCGTCAAAAGCCGAAACAAGGAAAAGCCACATTTCTGGCAAAGGAACTTTTGCAAAAAAGAACATCAAGAAAGGCGAGATTGTAGCGGTTTTCGGCGGACACGTCTTTAATTTTACAACATGGGACAAACTTCCCGAAGACGTGAAATACGAAGACTTGCAGATAGGTGAAGACCTTATCATAGGACCTAAGAAAAAGGAGGAAGTCGGGGAAGGCGACTACGTTAATCACAGTTGCGAGCCGAACGCCGGCATAAGGGGCCAGATATTTCTTGTCGCAATGAAGGGCATTAAAAGGGACGAAGAGATAACATTTGATTATTCTATGGTTCTTTGCGGCTCAGAATTCAAAATGCGGTGCAGATGCGGGAAAAAAAGCTGCAGAAAAGTTATCACTGCAAACGACTGGAAAAAGCAAGAGCTGCAAAAAAGATACAGAGGGTATTTTTCTTATTTCTTGCAGCAGAAAATTGACAAAACTAGCCGCGCGCTTCCTTGATTAACATAGCGTGAAGTTTGTCAGAAAAGCTTAAGAACAGGATCAACGTTTTAAAGGTTCAGTTGTTAGGTCCTGTATGAGAATTTATCAGCGATTTATTCTTGACAAAGATACAATAGAGAAAGAACCCAAGTTTCCAGATTCTATTAATCCGCATAGTGCTGGGGTTTTGATTGCTAGACTGCAAAGATTGGGTTACGAGGTTCTTACTGGATCCGAAGCATTGAATGGCATGCCCACTGATATTATTCTAGGTGGCAAAGATTCTCAAGATCCTAAGATTGCATTTGACAATGTGTCAAGACCTTTAGGTCTCAGTTTTTTTAGAAGTGGAGACTATTATAAAGTAAGAGAAAAATAAAGTAAGAGAAAATAAAAATTGAGAAATTCTCTAAACATTTTCTTTTATAAGTTCCCTGACCTCGTTGCTTTTTTCTATTGCGAGTTCCAGGGCTGCGTCAACGTCTTCTTCTGTTATGCCCGATTCGCCGCCTTTTTGCATGGAGCAGAGAACTGTTTTTCCATCTTTATCGGCTGTTCCGACTGTGAGCCTGGCGTCCATGGCACGGGTCTCTGCAGAGTTCGGATCTACCATCAGCTTGCCATTTATCTTCACGATTGTCGTAGATAAAGGAATGCCCTTTATTGGTATTTTTTCAGAGCCCTTCTTGCCGGAGATTATTTTTCCACCGGAATCCAGTTCAGGTATCGTGGAACTTAGCAAAGCTGAGATTGCTGCGATGCCGCATGCGTCAAACAGGTTGCCGTCGTCATTAAGCACGTCAATATCTACAAACACCATCCATACCTTCTCCCCTTCCTTGATGCAGAGCTTTTTGAAATCTACGCATTTCGACTCGCGGATGGCCCTGTCAACAACCCTTGAAATCTCTACAGCTTCCTCGCCCGGCGGGCCGGGTTCAAATTCAGGCGACGCCAGCGGAACAAGTTCAGCTCCAACCATGAGCACTCCTGCGTCAGGCGTGTCACTGAAAGGCGTGCCCGGTTCCATCTTGATGCCGGCTAAAACTTCCGTGTTGCCGATGCGTACGCGCGAAGAACCCTCGGCGCTTGTTACTGCATTTGTCTCGATGGTTATATTGCGGTACTGCGAGAACTGCCTTGAATCTATTCTTTTGCCGCTTTCAGCCATGTTTTGTATAAGCGAAGTGTCTATCTCAATCATTCATATCAACCTCTCCTTGTGATTCTTCACCTTGCGGTTCTTCGTGCTGGTATTTTTTCCTGAGAGCTTTCTTCTGCTCCTCATAAACAACGCCGCAGCCTTTGATGGCGAGCTTTATTATTTCTTTCATTTCCTTGCTGTTCGTTATGCCGTCCATCTGAAGCAGCGTTATTTGCTTTGTCCTGTGGCAATATGCGACAGGCAGGTCAAGCTCGCCTTCCGTGTCTTCCTTGCCGGCTACATCAAGAACTACCGTATCTTCAACCTTTCCGGCGGAGCATGAAGCGATAAGGTCCATCATAGGAACCCCGGCGTCTGCCAGCGCAAGCGATGCGGCATTGATTCCTGCAACCCGTGTCGATGCATCTGCCTGCAGGACTTCTATGTAGACGTCTATTGCAGTTTTCGGGAATTCTTCCACGTCTATTACAGGCAGTATTGCTTCTCTTGTTACCTTTGATATCTCGGTGCTCCTCCTGTTTGTTCCCGGCCTTGAGCGCTCTGATGTTGAAAAAGGCGCCATCTTGTAGTACGTCCTGAGTATGGCTTTCTCAGCCTGTTCATCATGCTTTGGATGCACTTTTTTCGGTCCGTAAACGCCTGCAATTACAAACGTATTCCCAAGCCTGAAAAATGCCGAGCCGTTTGCATTCTTCAACACGCCTACTTTCGCTTCGATAGGGCGGAGCTGGTCAAATCTTCTTCCATCGTAACGTATTCCGTTTTTTATAATTTTTTCGTCCATAGTATCACCACTTATAATTTTTCTCCCTCTGCAATCCTGTCTTTCATAAGGTTTTCAAGCATGTCTTTTATGTAATTTGTCAGGCCGCTCACATGCGATTTTTCCTCTATTGTCATGACAGCTTCTGCAGCAATATCCTCGTTTTCGCCCTTCACCCACACAAGCCCGTTCTGACCGACAACGATCTGGGTTTCTGTCATGTTCTTTATCATCTCTACCATCGAGCCGCCTTTCCCGATGATCCTCGGGACTTTTGCAGGCGTTACCTTGATTATCCTTCCGCCCTTGAGTTTCCTGCATTTCCTGTTTTTCATGGAAAGCTGCACGTTTTTTGTCTTTGTTATGGAGAATATCTCCGCGAACACCATGTCATTGTAATCGAGATATTTAGTCAAGTCTGTCTTTGTAAGGTCGATGAAATCTTCAGTCGCTTCGCTCAGCGGCAGTACAGCCTGGTAAGGCGAGTTTATGTCAATGAGCCATTTTGAGAATATCACGTCCTCGATCTTGCCAACAACTCCGTCGCCGCGCTTCGGATTGTATACGCCGCTCAGAGGTATCACGAAGAACATGCCGTTCTTTTCCTCTGCAAGGCCTACATGCTTCGAGAATACATCATCGTCGTATTCGTAAGCGCCATGGCCTGCGCGCCCTTTTCCCAGCAAGTCACCGGGTATCACAAGTTTTCTTCCGTTCATGTTAATCAACTCCACTTTTCACCTGAATATTTTTTATAATCATTCCTTTTTCATTTCTGTTATGCGCACAGTGCCTTCTGTTAGTGCACCAAGGCGCCTGTAAGCGTTATCTTTCAGCCCTGCCGGGACTAAGATCTTTGCGTTAAGAGATCCGTCATTTCCCCAGCTTGAGCCCTGCAGGCTGCCAATATCCTTGAGCATGCCGAGTGCGCGGCTTGCATATTGCGCTGATATGTTGATGTCTAGTATAATCTCCTCGAGAGAGATGGGCATAAGCTGCTTTAGCGCCTTTACGACATCGCCTACCTGCTGCTCAGCAGGCTTGAATGGATCAATGGAGACACGGGACTGTTCCATGGCTGCCAGAATGCGGTCCTGCGGATGCGGAACCCTTGTCTGCGGGTTCATTGCATACTTGCTTATGAAAGAAGCAACCTGCTTTTTCTTTTCTTCAGTCTTCTTCCTTCTGTATTCTGTTGTAAGCTGAACATCACCCTGCCTGACTATAGATTCCCCTATTTTTTCAACATCTTGCGTGCTGAAAGCTTTCTCTATGTCACTTGCCGGTGCCCTCAGGCCTTTCTTTGCGTCAGTAAAAATAAGGTTTACAGCAAGCATACGCGAAAGAGAAACAGTCTTTCCTTCCTTGAGATCATAAGCTATATCCGGATCAACGAGAATTTCGAAATGTTTTCCGTCTTTATCGTATTTTGCTATGATTGCTTCGTCAACAGTAACCATTCTGTCACCTGTAACCAGCCCCTATCGCGTACCACAATGCTGTGTAACAGAGGGGCTTTGTGTAAAGGCAAATGTCAGCAGTAAATCACTGCAAACCTGTTTGCCTTATTATTTAATTTTCGGAAAGCTTAAAAAGGCAGTTAATAGAATTGATTTGTGAAGAGAATAATATTTTCTAATCATGCAGCAATCAGATGTCTTGAAAGGGATATTTCTCAGGAAACTGCCAGGCTTATAATTGAAACTGCAGATTATACAAAAAGAGTTTCAGAGGAAAAAGTGATTGCAGTAAAGATGATAAATGACAGAAAAATAAATGTGGTTTACGTCGAAAAAGACAAGTATATAAAAGTCGTTACTGTATACTAAATGTGATAATATGAGATTTGAATACGATGATGATGTGGATGCTGCATATATTTACGTGAAGGATAAAATAGCAAAAGGCGAAGTCAAGAATACAATTTCTTTGAACGACAATATAATACTTGATTTTGATTCGAAGAACAAGTTGATTGGAATAGAGGTCTTAAATGCGAGTGAAGTTATGCCAAAGACTGCATTAGAGACAAAAAAGATAAGAGTTTAGAGAGAGAACAAATCAAACTTTAATATCAAAAGATCGAAGAGATTCTTCAAGCTCATTGAAAGACCCTGCTTTTACAACTCCCTTTGTGACGCTGATTTCAGGATGAATTGACCTGACAGATTCGGCTGTGTCAATGTGAGCAGTAAACCAAATGCCTTTCCAGCCCATTTCTGTTCCAGTTTTCAGATAGCTTGATTTGTCGTCTATGAGAATCACGTTTGAGAAACCTTTTACGTGTCTGTAAATCTCAGGGTCTGGCTTCATGTGTTTCACTCTGCAAGAATAAACGGCAGGAAAAGACGGCTCAAATA
>JAGVVX010000029.1 GCA_018304565.1 Candidatus Aenigmatarchaeota archaeon | reverse complement strand
ATTAAGTGGTATGTTAGGTGTAAAAAACACTGCCATGTTATAATGGCATCTTTCGTAAACTTCAAGATGCCACTGCATTCATGCAGTGGTTTTTCACATTTTTGTAGAAGCCATTAGAGAAACGAAATTAGGAAATATTTGTACAGACTATATCAACAGGATTGGTTACAAATATAGAGGGACTGTATCTTTATCAGTTTTGGGCGAATTTTTGCTCATAACAATAAGAGACACAAAAAACCCCGAAGACAGAGAGCTTGCTTTCAGGATATTTGACCGTATACTGAAGAAACAGAAAATAGGCTTCATAACACCAGAAATAGAAGCATACGAAACAACGCTGAAAATTATCCGCGCAGATTCAAGAATTGAGCAAACAGATGCTCTGCATTATGCATTAGCAGTTCAAGAGAAAGCAGACACGTTTGTTACATTTGACCAAAAGATGGTAGGGAACATACGTTTAGAGAAAGAATTTGGAGTGAAAATTATTCATCCAGAAAACTTATAATTTGACTTTATCAAAAATATGCCTGCGTCTAGCCTCTTTCACTAATTTATCTAGCTCTGGATCGTCAAAAAGTTTTCTTTTTGGCTGCATAACTCCTATAAGCAACTTAGAGTTTAAAAGCTTGTTCCAGCTTTACAGCGTGCAGCCTGTCAGCTGCGTGTACAAGCTCACGGGCTGTATGCCATAGTAGACCTGATTTTCGTGGGCTGTTGCCGGCACGCTTGTTATGTTAAGGTTTATGCATGTCTGCAGGCTCCTGCTGCAGTCGAAGAATACCCTGCCTGAGAAGCTGCCTAATGCCTGCAGCTGCTGCAGCGTATTCACGTCGGTGTTGCTTCCAAAGACTACAATGCCCCGCGACAGCAGGCACTGGGAAAAGTTATCCTCCCTGAGAATGCGCGACGTGTAGGCATCAAGCCTTTCGACATCGCCCAGAAGAAGACTGCCGTCTTTTGTCACATATATTTCCTGCAACGTTGTCGTGTTGGCAGCCCTCAGCAGCACGCGATAGATTCCGCTCTCTTCTCTGGCGCTGAGAACCTCGATGCTAGTCCCGAGCGCAGCGTAAGCTTCCTGTATCTTTTTCACTGCCGTCTCGCTGGAAGGCTGCTGGAACTGGCTGGAAAAGACAGCTATCCCGGAGACAATAATTATTACAGCAACACCCAACACCATCACGTGCAGGTTCTTTGGATATTTCATCGATATTATTAAGCATCTAATCTTCTAAAGCCTTTCCACAAGAAATTTTGTAATTGTTTTGTAATTTGATGATGATAAATAGAGATGCAAGTGTGTAATTATTATCCTCAGAGACATTGAAAACTGCTGTCTTTAGACAGCAGATGAAATACAATACTGCTGTCTTTAGACAGCAGATGAAATACAATGTCTCTGGGATCACATCTTCTCACAAACCACCGACTTTAGTCGGTGGTATATTAAGAAGATATGATATTTTTTGGAATTTTCTCTGAAGTGCAACAAACTTTTTGATTAGATTTCCAGCAAATTCTATGACTTCATTTGCATCAGCAACGGCACACGGTTTGCCATAATATTTCAAACCATTTCTTTTAATGCGCATTCTATTGAATTCTGCTATTTCTACTGCAGAAAATTCATCAAATTGTTGAAGGAAAGATATTGAAGCCTCATGTGAAAAAGATTTGAAACCATTCAAAACAAGGATTGAATCAGCAGCTTCTCTGAGAGCCTCATAAACGTTTTCATATATAAATTTTGCATTGCTTTCCGAAAGAACAGAAGATTTTGCATATTCCAGCCTATCTTTGCTGTCTTTAATAAGCGAATCCGAAAGATTTTTGTCCACTGCTTGTTTCTTTACATCAGCATTTTTAATAAAATATTCAAAATCTTTCATCACATCGCACCATCCATTACAATACCGTTAGCCAGATTACTGTAAAATTCCTTGCTTATTTTCTTTACATCGACTTCATGAATGCTTATTTTTCTATTGAACTTCTTTTCATAGAGATCAATGCCAGCTTCTTCGTGATGTTTCGTAACGACAGCTATATCTATGTCAGATTTTTCCGTATCGTCACCCCTAGAGAAAGAACCAAACAGGATTATAGCCATAGGCTTCTCGTATAGATCCCTTAAGTAATCTATTATCCCTGATTCATAAACGCGCCGAATATTTTCAATTCTTTTTATCCTGATAAATTCTGTGGAACCAGAGGCTTTGACTATTTTCATATTACCCTTTTTATGCATGTCAATAAGATTTTTTTTTAGTAGAATATTTACTGCTAGCAAAATAGTTGGTGCGGATATTCCGCTTCTTCTGGCTAGCTCCCTTATATGAAATTCTCTTGTAGGGTGATCAAAAAATACCCCTAGGATTTTTTCAATGTTATTCTTTTCTAACATATGTTATATTATTCTAACAAGTGTTATTTAAATCTAACGTTTCAGTCGTAAAGCCCGCCGCGCGCGATGTCGTAGATCTTATTGGGCATGTATAGCAGGCATGACTATCGGAAATCTGATATCTTTCTTTGATTCCAAGGTCAAATGTATGTATAAGGCGTTTTCGCGAGTGCTGGATATAATTACAGCATCCTTTATTCCATTTATATCATTCTTCGTGATCCTTGTGTTAAGGAGCTTGGAAATTGTGTCCGTGACTTGAAGTATCTCTATTCCGTTAATGCTTCCGCCTTTTCCGACATCTATTACAAAATCTCCCAGGTTTACGCTAAAATCTGATGTTTTGCCGATTTTGTATATGTAGAGGTCATCAAACTCCTCGTCGTAGTCTATCTTGATTTTTTCCGCCATTTTTCCACTTTATCCTGAATCTTTTTTGCTTGAACAAAAACCGTCTTTACAGTGCATTTGTCACCAAGCATCACACCTATTACAAGAGTCTTTTTGCCCGTAAGTCTTATAAATACCCTGTAAGCATCCTTCAGGCTTTCCGGCTTATATTCCTTCACAACCGCTGTCCTGGCATGGGATTTGAGGCTGTTTTTAACTGTTTCAAAGCTTATCTTTCTCTGATTCATTCTAAGCAGGGCATGACCTTCTTTGTCAAGCTCTATACCGTTTTCAACGCATTCGACAAGCTTTTTATTCAGTCCGTTTTCCATAAAATCTGAAATATATTTGTCCAGCTAGCTTAAAAATAAAAATCAGTCGTAAAGCCCGCCGCGGGCAATGTCGTAAACAATCAGCAGCAGGCCGAGAAACAGGATCAGGTTACCGTATAAATCATAGGGCTTCGGGAATGTCTGCGTAAGCGCTGTTGCTTTCAGCAATGCTCCAAGCACTGCAGCGATGACGCCTGCAGCAGCTATAGGGTATTTCTGTTTCTTCTTCTTTGCCCAGCTAAAGCACCGCTTGCATTTCACAACAACCTTGCCGAATCCAATCTCAAGCGTCCCGTCATCTTTGCCTTTGCCCCGCTTTTTTCTTGCAGGCATTATAGAAATTGTCAAAAGCTGGATATAAAGTTTATTCGCAAAGCCATGAGAGCCCTGAAGCATCAGAACCGACTAAATTAAACATAAATATGGTGGATTCTGATTTTAGCACGCATCCCCAGCTCACCGCAGGCTCAACGGCCAGCATGATCTCTGCCCCAGAATTCGGCTGTACCCTGCAGTCTGTCGATGTGATGTTGTTGTGCCTGAAGATGATTGCTATATCTAATTTGTGAATCTTCATCATTTATACAGACTTATATTCAGCCTGTGACAAAGGTAATCATGTCCGTTTTGATTGATACATCTGTTTATATCGAATCTATAAAGGACGCAGAAGTTCAGAATGCCTTGGAAAAAATTGTCAACAATATGCTTGTTCTCTCGTCCGAGGTTATAGATGATGAAATTGATGAGGCAGCAGATTTTCTAAGAAAGACGAATAGAAAAGAAGAAGCAGAAAAACTTAAGGAGATTTACCGGAAAACTATTGGAGGGACCATAAAACTTACGGAGAGGGTTATAGGTTTGTCGGAGTCCTATTCATATGAAATATTATCCAAGCTGGGTAGGCAGAAAGCAAAGAAAATGGAAAACGACATAAGGATAGTTTCGTCCGCCGCCATAGCAGGCCTAAGCAAGATCATAACCATCAACAGGAAAACCATGGCTGCTGATAAAATCGTAGAAATCTACGAATTAGTCAATTCTTCAAAAAAGCTTAAGACGCCTGAATTTATAAAAACAAAAGAAGAACTGTTAAAATTTGCGTTGTCTCTTTAATTCTCTATCTATTTTATGTGTTGTCCTATCTCTTATGAACCTGGCGAACTCTACAGAATCCATCTTTTTCCCGTGAACCTTAATCCATCTTTCCATAGTTCTCATTCCTTATTTTTACTATAAAATATTTAAAACTCTGTTGCCTCCAGCTTTTCAGCACCCGTTCCCCCAGTTGACAAACGCCTCTATGGCGAGCACCCTTCTATTTTCCGCTAAATTCTCTATCAAACTCCCTTCTTATTTTTGGCAGAAATGTTTCCAAAAATTCCAGTGCTTCTCCGCACACATGCGGGGAAACTTTTGCGGCTCTGTAAACGCAATTGTTCCTTAATATCCTATACCTGTTAAACGCTGTTATTTCATCTTCGCCAAAATTGTAAAATTCCGCCAGAAATGCAATAACAGCTTCATGCGAATAAGGCTTGTAGCCTTCCAAAGACATCAATGATTGCGCAGCTTCCCTTAAGCATTCATAAATATCCTCAAAAATAAAAGTTGATGTTATTTCGTTGATATCCTGAATTTTTATGAAATTAATCCTTTGGAAAGCTTTTTCCATGAGAGATTCTGATTCTATTTTGTCTGGAGACTCCTTCTTTGCAAGATTCTCGTCTAGATAAAACTGGAACCTTTCTATCATCAAATCACCTTAAGATATCCGTAAAGAACGATGCCGTTTGCCAAGGAGTTCAAGAATGGTTTTTCGGCATCCATTAATTTTATTTCGTGTACATTTATTTTCCTCTTTAAAGTGAATTCAAATTTTCTCATATCCAAAGACATATTTTTTCCTGTAATAACCGCTATGTCTATATCGCTTTTTGATATGTCTTCGCCTTTCGCATAGCTGCCGAACAGAACCAATGCTTCGGGCTCTTCGTATTCATGCCTCAAAAAAGATACGAGCCCGCATTCGTACAAAGAATAAATATTGAACAGCCTCTTAAACTGCACGAAATTTTCTGATTTAGAAGGGGATACGTTTTTAACTACTTTGCCCTTTTCTAAAACAAGCATGCCTTCTTTCGTAAGGTTTCTGACTATTTTCAGAACACCAGGTGGGGAAAGTTTTGTAAGGCGGGCAATCTCCCTGATGTGAATCTTCCTTTCCGGGTACTCGAAGAAAACCCTAAGGACCTTGAAATCACCATGTTTGGTTAACATATGTTAATTTTAGTTAACAACTGTTATTTAAAGTTAACGTCTGACAAATTTCATTCCCCTTTCAGCACCCGTTCCCCCAGTTCACGAACGCCTCTATGGCAAGGGTTATCAGCGCTCCTGCGTTCGGCTGTATCCTGCAATCAGTTGACGTTATGTTCGAGTGCTTGAATATGACTGTGCCTGAGTTGCCTCTTATGAGCATGCTGGTGACATTAATGCTGGTGAGGTTCAGCCTCTGCCCGCTTATCGAGCAGTTGTCCGAAGCCGCTATTGTCCACCCACCGCTCGAAGGCGGGGTGCATGGCCCGTTTTCCGCGCTGCCGACGCTGTGGAACGTAGAAGGCGAGAACTGGCTGTTGTATTCTGTTTTACCCAGCCGGCTGACAGCGTGCCCTTCGAAATGCGGACTTCGTCGATTGTGCCGTTGAAATTCAGATCACAAGTTGTGCTCCTTTGCCATGCTGCCTAAAAGGTTTAAATATGCAGATAATTATTGTATTCTAGTGGTGCTTATGAAACAGGAATTCTACCCTGAACTGAAAAAAATAGAGAATGAACTTAAGGAGATAAAAATACTTATTTTGAAATCACAATCTGTGCAAAAAAAGCCCGTTAAATTAAGAGGAATACTCAAGGGCGTGAAATTTAACGAAAAAGACTTCGTAGAAGCCAAGAAAGCTGTTTTTAAGCATTATTTATGAGGAGTAGAATGTGTACGCAACAGACACGCATAGTTTTCTTTGATACATCTCTGAAGATGCAAAATTAAGCAAAAAAGCCAAAGAAATATTTGAAAAGTGCGACAATGCTGAGGATATAATGATTATCCCTTCAGTTGTGTTAATCGAATCTATGTTTCTATGCGAGAAAAAGAGGATTGATCTAAAATTTGATGACATTTTATCCAGACTGAGGGTATCCTCCAATTATCAAATATACCCTCTGGATGAGAAGGTTGTATTCGGATGCAAAGATATCAAACTTCCTGAGCCGCATGACAGAATTATTGTAGCTACCGCAAAACTGTTAAACGCAAAGCTGGTGACAAAAGACAAGAAGATAGCCGCTTCTAAGCTCGTCGAAACAATATGGTAATCTTTTCACTTCCCTTTCCATTCTCCAGCTCCGCAATCTGCGCTTCCAATCGAGCTTCGCCTTCAGCACCCGTTCCCCCAGTTCACGAACGCCTCTATGGCAAGGGTTATCAGCGAGCCCGCGTTAGGCTGTATCCTGCAGTCCGTCGCGGTCACGTTGCTGTGGCCTGAAAATGGCGTTGTCCGAATACCGCCATCATATCTTCTTTATACACCACCGACTAAAGTCGGTGGTTTGCAAGAATGACCGTAGGTCCTTCTGCACAGAAGGAGTTTTGCTCCTTCTTGTGTGAGAAGATGTGATCCCAGATTCATTGTATGTCATCACACGACTAAAGTCGTATGTTTTCAATGAATCTAAGATAAAACAAATGTATTTATATTTATAGTATAAAAAAATGGGTATATGCCCGAAGAATTATACTTTATCACGCCAACAACACTGAAAGTACTGGAACTATTTTTCACCAACCCACTGGCAGAGTTTCATGAAAGGGAGGTCATGAGGAAAGCACGAATAAGCAAAGGCTCGGCAAATAAGATACTCAAGCAGCTTGCAAAACTAGACTTTCTTATAAGAGAAGAAAAGGGGAGAATGGTTTTCTACAGACTATATATTAAAAATGCTGTAGTAAAGCAGTTCAAAATACTGTATAATGTATGGAACCTAAAAAACCTAGTAAACGAGATAAAACATATCAGCAAAAAGATCATTCTTTTCGGAAGTTGTGCTGAAGGCACAGACGTTGGCGAAAGCGACATTGATCTCCTCGTCATTGCCGAAGAAAAAAGATTTGCCAAAGAAAGTATAAGCAACTTCAACAGGAAGAACAGAAGAAAAATATCGCCAATAGTTGTCAATTCCAATGAGTTTGTAAAGCTGGGAAGGGATGACAAGCCATTTTATGACAAAATTGACAGAGGGCTGGTCTTATGGGAAACAGCGTAAGTTCTGAATTTACGCAGCTGCTGGCCGAGCGCAAGCTTATGAGAATGAAATCTGATAAAAGGCTGGTCCTGAAAGAAATAGAGGCTGCGAAATCTGATTTAAAGGATGCTAGAGAATCACTTGACAGGCATAAGTTCAAGTGGGCAACTATACAGGGATACTACTCAATGTTTCATAGTGCAAGAGCCTTGCTTTATAGCAAAGACTATAGAGAGAAAAGCCATTACGCGTTGCTTGTTGCGATAAGAGAACTTTTTTCTGATAAGCTGGAACATTCGCTTATCCGGGGTTTCGAGGACGGAATGTATCTCCGACAGCAGGCGGATTACGGCCTTAAATTTTCTGAAAACGGCGCACTGGATGTTGCAGAGAATGCCGAACAATTCCTGAAGAAGGCAATTGACATATTGCGTTAATCTTTCCTTTTTCTCATATACCTAGCACCCGTTCCCCCAGTTCACGGTAGGCTCAACTGTCAGCATGATCTCTGCCCCAGCATTCGGCTGTATCCTGCAATCAGTTGATGTTATGTTGCTGTGCCTGAAGATGACCGTCCCCGAACTGCCCTGTATGAATATGTTTGTCACCTTTATGCTCTGCCCGACTATCACGCATTTGTCCGGCGCATTTATTGTCCAGTTGGTATTCGAGGGCGGGGTGCATGTGTTGCCTGCGCCTGACACCTCCTGACTTCCGACACTGTGGAAAGTGAAAGGCTCAAACTGGTTATTATACTCCGTGCGAATCCAGTCTGCTGAGAGTGTGCCATTATGCAGGTGAACTTCATCAATACGTCCGCCGAAAGTGTCAGTAAGGGTTGTGTATTTTCCCCCAATGCGCAATCCAGTAAAGTGCGTCAAAAGCCCAGACTTAGAAGTAGAATTAATAAGAGTGCCGTTGATATACAGAGAAAGATTCGTGCCGTTATATGTAAGCGCTAGATATGTCCATGTGTTTGCTAAGATGGTATGAGCTGTGATGTTGCCAGCAGGACCGATAGTATTATTAAATAATATCTTAGGAATTCCCTTATCAATTTGGAGCTGTATCATATAATTATCGGTAAAAACTGTGGTGCCTTTTGTCA
>JAGVVX010000054.1 GCA_018304565.1 Candidatus Aenigmatarchaeota archaeon | reverse complement strand
CAGGAGGGCATTCAGCTCGTCTACCTTCTTTCGCAGATCAGCATATTCCTTCATGGTCATTTCATAGACCTGGTTTCCTGCGGCAGAAGTTCCGTTGCCATTGTGGCCGTTCCGGAAATGCTGACTATGAGGCACGCGGAATACAACCCTGGAAAGGCATTCATCCGGCCAGTAGTTGGCGGATATGCGAAAGGCTCCCAGATCCTCTGGATTTTCCAGGACTACATTCCTTACGCCGATCTCTGACCCGGAAAAATAAACCGGATCTACACCCAGTCTTCTTTCAGCCTCATTCCTGTTATCTGTTGTTCGCACCGGATACGTGCCATCAAATTCTGTAATCCAGCCTCCCGGTGGTTCCTGAAGATCAGCAGAATCTTCCGGGTCGCGTGCTTCCCACAGGCCTGTTTTTTCATCTTTTCGGATTTCTCTTGGCCTGTTCACCAGTGTTACCGGCATGTAGCCTTTTGGCACAATCTCGCCTCTTTTTATTCCCCTTTCCCGCCTGAAAGTAGAAGTGCATTCTCTCTGGTCTGTTTCAAGGGGCCGGATGCCTTCGGCGGTCAGCTCGGTATAAATGCCCATTAATTCCTTCAGGGTGAATGGACCAAGCCTCTGGTAGGCGGCGATAGAAAGGCCGTAGCCGGCCTCTACTGCTCTTAAGCCTGAATATTTTTCTTTTCCGTTATGCATTCTGACACCTCAGTGTTATTATCATCACGTAACTACAAGATAATTACAGCAGAAAGCATTTAAACTTTACCATTACTCTCAAGTAGTTACGATGTATTGCTGCGAAAACAGCTTGTTCATTCCTGCTTCAAATATTTAAAGTTTGTTTTCGTCCTTCTCGGCGAGCTTAAAAGCCTTTGGTGAGAAATACAATTTATGCGCCTTAAAGGCAGGGTTGTTCCCGGCGCTATGCGTGGCGGGATGCTAATAGAAAAATTTTATTTCCGCATAAAAGCACTTCTGGGTTTCGAGCCTTTCAAGGGCACGCTCAACATAAAACTGGAGAAACCCGTCGAAATTGAAGATTTCACGACAAAGACAGTAGATCATATACTTCTTGATGGGAGACGAATGATAGAAGTTTATCTTGCGCCTGCAGTGTTGCATGTTCCCGTAGGAGGCAAGATGTACGATCACGAATCCTGGGCTGTAAGGTTCGCAGCGCCGCATCAGCAAAAGGACTTGATTGAGATAATAGACAAGGAGAAACTCGAAGAGAAGCTCAACTTGAAAGAAGGCACTGAACTAGAGATAACCCTGTTTGAACAGAGAAAGCCAGAGAAGGGGCCTCCGGGAATGGGTCTTATGAGAAGAATTTACGGCAGGGAGAGCAGACTAAGCATCTAGGTAATTTTCATGTTCTTGCGCGCGAATTTCAACGGAGATCCGAATATCGGCCTCTATGGCTTTGCAACAGACAGCTACATTTTTTTAGGCCGGCCGACAAAGATGTGCAGCAGGATTGAAGAGGCGCTGAACGTAAAGGCGTCTTATTCAACAGTACTTTACACAGACTTCCCGGGAATATTCTGCGCCGGCAATTCCCAGGGAATTGTTGTGCCCATGATACTGAGAGAATACGAGATAGACAGATTAAAGGAGATCTTCAGCAACATATTGGTCCTTGACACGGACTATTCAGCGCTTGGGAACCTTATCCTCCTTAACGACAGCGGGGTTGTCATATCATCCCTGCTCCGGAAGCACAAGAAGGAAATCCAGGAATTTTTCAATCTTCCATGCGAGGTCAGCAAGATTGCCGGCACCGTCGTAGTCGGCTCAATGGCGGTAGCAACAAACAAAGGCTGCATTGCGGGGCCCGGAATAAAGAACAATGAGATAAAGATCCTGGAAGACACGCTTAACATTGAGCTGGGAATAGGCACCGTAAGCTTTGGGTCGCGTTTTGCGCATTCAGGCATAATAGCTAACAGCAGCGGATGTGTAGTTTCCGACACAAGCAGCGGGCCGGAACTGGGCCGCGTAAGCGAGGCTTTAGGATTCTCTTGATAAGTCGAGAACCTGGGTTCTCTGCAGAGAAGCAAAGCTTCTCTGAGATCTCAAAGAACTCTGTTCTTTGCAGATCATCCTTATGAACCTCCTCTCCTAATCAAAATATTAATGAACCCCCTCTCCTAATTAAGAATGTTACAAACATAAGTGAAAGAGCTGGTGTTTCCTTCCTGAATAAAAATACTATAAAGCAAGATCTATCGCTGGTTTATAAACTTTGAAAGTGCAGATACCTGCATGAGAATCGTATACTTCACATCGTCAGCTTTTGGCAGGGTGTATTATGATCCGCAGTCACGCAAGGCCGTTTCAGTTGCTGATGATAGTCCGCCTCTTGTTATGGGCATGAAAGAGGGATTTGACCCTTACCGCCAGCCTAATGCAACGGAACTGGATGTCCCGGGTGAAACTTTTAGATGGCTTGTAAATTCTTCATTGAGGGTTGGTGCAGCTGTCAGGGATGTCAAGGACCACCGTCTCAAGACGGCGGCATGCTGAATTTGGTGCATCCTTGAGCAATTCGCATTCCCTGAACCGCTGTTTAAAAACAGTGGAATGCGAAGTTTCCAGGAAGCGATAGGGCGTTTCCCGACTGAAACACAAAACCAGTACGTTCTGCAGTGCCATACCGTCAGGCGCTCCAAGGGCTGAACCAGCCTATTGCTCATTTTCTGCCGGCTCTTTCTTCCTGTATACGAACATTCCTGCTTCGTGCTCGTGCCGCCACAGGTCGTCGTTTTTGTAGAGAACCAGCGACCCGGCCAGCAGCGATGTTGCAGACATCAATAAAACGACGCCTTCAACGCTTACAGTCTGGATGTTGTAAAGATACGAGAAGACGACAAAATGGGCGCTGAACATGTAAAGGCCTGTAGCAAAGAAGATCCAGACATGTTTGTGCTTTGTGGCAACTTGTGCAACATAACTGCATACGAACGCTGCAACAAGATATTCCATGAAAGCAACCAGAATTACAACCATATGAAATAAATTCTGCTCTGCTGTATTTAAAATTACTTGCCAATTGTATCCTGGTGAGATAAGTCGAGAACCTGGGTTCTCATCCTTATGAACCTCCTCTCCTAATCAAAATATTAATGAACCCCCCTCTCCTAATCAAAATATTATTTGTGATAGACAATGGACAAGAAAGACCTGCAAAAGAAATATGTTCAGCTTTACCTTGTAAGAGAACAGCTCAAGGCTATGGCAGAGGAAAAATCAGCCATTGAAGCAAAGCTCAACGAATTCCTTGTTTCTGTAGAAGCCATTTCGAAGCTTGAAGGCGTGAAGGCAGGCGAAGAGATATGGTCGCCTCTGGGCAGCGGCATATTTGTAAAGAGCGGCATCAAGGACACTGAAAACGTTCTGGTAAGCATAGGGGCCGGGATTGTCGTGAAGAGGCCAGGCAAGGATGCGCTGGAAATACTAAAAACGCGGCTCGAAGAACTGGTGAATATAGACACCCAATTGACTGCAGAAATGGAAAGGCTGCGGCATCAGGGGGATATCATGGAAAAGCAGCTGGAAGAGCTTACCGGGAAATCTGAATAATACTTATTACATTTATTCTAAAGGCGGAATTTATGTTTGGCTCGCTGAAGAAAAAAATCAAGGACGCCGTTGCAAAAGTAAGCAAAGCGATCAACCAGCCGCCAGAAAAGCTGCCGGAAGCGTTAGAGCCAAAAGAGCCTGTAGAACTCAAAGAAGAACAGCTTCCAGAACTACATAGAGAACTGCCGGAAGTTAAAGAAAAAGAGTTTCCAGAACCACTGGAGGAAAAAAAACCGGCAAAGCCGGCTGATCTCGGAAGAAGCGAAGCTTCTTCGAGATCTTCAGAGAAAGAAGACATCAATTCTGTTTCTATCGAGGACAAGCTTGCAGAAGAGAAACCTGTCCCAGAAACTTCAGAAGACTCTAAACTCCAGGAGAAACTCGAGGAAAAAATCGAGGAAAAAATAGAAAGACTCGAACGCATTGAGGAGAAGATCGAGGGAAAAGAACTTGCACCACAGCTGAAGAGCGAAATAAAGGAAGAAAAGCAGCAACTGGAAAAGATGGAAGAGGGGATGGAAGAAAGAGGCCTGCTGAGAGGGCTTACAAGAAGGATAACCGAAAAGAAGCTTGGTGAAGGCGAGATAGAAAATGTCATGGAAGAGCTCAAAAGAGCCCTGCTGGAAAATGATGTGGCACTCGAAGCAGCTGAAAAGATCTGCAAAGGCGTGAAAGAATCCCTTCTGGACAGGACTGTCAGGCGCGGACGCGTGGAAAATGCAATAAAGGAAGCGCTCAGGGATGCGATGCTCGGTGTTCTTAAGCAGGAACGTATATCGCTGGAAATGGAAATAGAAAAGTCACGAAAGCCTTATCTCATCCTGTTCTGCGGCTTCAACGGCACGGGAAAAACAACTACGATAGCCAAGATTGCAAAGAGGCTGAAGAAATATTCGCCTGTACTTGCTGCGGGTGATACCTTCCGCGCTGCAAGCATTGAGCAGCTGGAAGAGCATGCAGGAAGGATCGGAGTCAGGATTGTCAGGCACAAATACGGCTCTGACTCGGCGGCAGTTATTTTTGACGCTATGAAACACGCAGAAGCTTCGGGCTCGCGGGTCGTTCTCGCCGATACAGCGGGCCGGAGCCACTCCAACGTGAACCTTATGGACGAGCTCAAGAAAATAGCACGTGTCAACAAGCCAGACATGAAGATACTTGTTCTTGATTCCTTGACAGGCAACGATATTTACGATCAATCAAAATTGTTCAACGATGCTGTTGGCATAGACGGAATAATATTGACAAAAACAGACGTTTACGAGAAAGGCGGCGCAGCGCTTTCCGCAAGCTACACAATAAAGAAGCCCGTCCTGTTTCTAGGCACGGGTCAGGATTATGGCGACCTGAAGGAATTCGATCCAGAAGAGATCGTGAACGGGCTGCTGGAAGACTAGTAAATTGCTTAGGCCGAAATTAAACGTGTAGAACTCTAATATCATCAGGCTTTATTTCTCTATTCTCCCAGACTTCAAGAACCAAATTATCATATGGCATGAATATTCCCATTTCACCTTTTTTTCCAAAGATATAGTTAGGATAGGCCTTTGCAACAACTCCTCTTGTTTGATGTCTCTGTATTCTACCGCTTTCAATTTCTTCTATACGGCTTCTCATAATATCAAGAGCATCTATTGAATTTGCTCCTTTGAAAGCTGCGTGCCATAAGCGCCAACAATCGTCTATATGCTCTGCACCGAATTCTTCCCATCCAGAAAGAGAAAGCACATAAGCCGTGGTTGGTCTTGAGCGTTCAGGATGGTACGTTTCCGACAGTTTGCCAACTACAGTATATCTGTTTCGGGCTAGTCTTAATTCTGATCCTATAGGCGCCGCAAAAACAAAATTGACTTCTTCACGATTCATAGGATACAACTCTGAACTATACTGAAAGATCTGTTCAGAAAAGGTATATTTTTACTCGTTATTGTCGTTGACAAGCTTTCTGACGGCGTCGCGGACAGCTTCGCTCCTGTTGGGATAGACGCCTTTCTTGACAAGCACGTCTATCGACTTTATCTGCCTTTCCGTCAGTCTTATCTGCACAGTATCCATTACCATTTACACACCTCACTTGCAAGCTCTAAGGTTTCTCAGAAATGTACCTCTGTAATTTAACTGATCTACCGAATTAGATGTTATATGTAGCCTACTTTCTCTAGCTTCTGCATCCGCTACACTTTCTTTAACATGAATAGGCGCATCTCTAAGCCAACCATATTGTTGACAAAATTTTTCGTGACTGTATCGAGCTAATTTCGAACCGCCATAAGTTGCACCTGCAAGTAGGGCAACTCCAACTACAACTCCTGCAATTTTTGTAGCAGTTTTATCTCTCCAGTCTCTTTTTGGTTTGTTCTCCATTACCATACACACACCCCATTATGGCGCACGATATGCATTACCATCAGCACGCCTCTATAATACAGTCACTATACAGTAGTAAAGTATATAAGCTTTACTACGGGGTGGTGAAGAAGCAGAAATGTATTTATGATGGCTGCTCTATCTGCATGTAATAAAGTCCTCCCCGCCTAGAACAGTTGCCCTGAGCTTTCCGCCGGGCGGGCAAAATCCGGTTGGGGGATTCAAAGTGCAGGTGACGACGACATTCGGATTTATTGTAAAAGGGCAGGTAGCTTGCATCCGAAGATCGTTCACATAAAATTTGATTTCGGTATCTAAAATCACATTTCCCCCTATGTTTCTCAGGTCCACTAATGTAGTGCCTGCTATCGCATTGCCCTTTGCGTTCTCTAACATTATTGACTTCGCTGCCAAGAGCTTTTGCGTCTTGTTTTCGATTGCACCTGCAGATGTTGTTCCTATCCTTAAGAACCATGCAGAGGCGAAGCCAACCAAAGATACGGTTATCAGCAGCAGAAGAATTACTGCAATTACAGGCGTAATGCCTTTCATCTTGAAGCCTCCTACAATCTCAGAGACGAAATATATTTATACCAGCCCTGCTAATAAAACTTAGATTATGATGTTTATTCGTGCACCTGCTGCAAAAAGCGTTGTGTTTGTTTCTTACGCAATTATACTTCTGCTTTCCATTTTTGCTACAACTTATTTTATCCCTGTATTTGCAACTGATGGCATTAATGGCACTGGAGAAGCTACTGTATCTCCCGGAAATATTGCGGCAACATTAAAGCCAGGAGAATCAGTAACCGAGAACAAGACAGTGATAATCACAAGACTTCCATCAGGTCCTGTTGATGTGTTTTTTATTTTTGACTTAACAGCCAGCATGGGCGGAGTGTTGTCTACAGCCAAGGCAAGATCGCTTGAAATTATGGACAATATAAGCGCCATTACGGGAGATGCGGCCTTCGGTGTCGGATCGCTTCAGGATTATCCCGGCATTTTCGATTCTTGCGGGTATGTAGCCCGCTATGGCATGGATTCTGATTACCCGTGGAGCCTTGACAGGGATATCACACCTGACAAAAATGCAGTAAATGTAGTCATAAACAGCTTAGGGCTTGGTGACGGCAATGATGGCCCTGAATCGTATGCAAGGGCGCTTTACGAATCACAGTTTGTAGCCTGGAGGAACGGCTCCAAGAAAATAGTGATTATCTTTGAGGACAATATTCCGCATGATTGCAACATGGCTGCTTACG
>JAGVVX010000023.1 GCA_018304565.1 Candidatus Aenigmatarchaeota archaeon | reverse complement strand
TTTATTTTTTTCATGACATTCTTCAGCCTTTTGTCCTTAAGGTAGTGGCTGTAGCGGGATACGATATCGCTCGCAGCTTTGGCCATCCCATCAAGCGCAATCTTGTTTGCGTATTTCTCAAGAATAAGCATAACTTCCTGTGCGCGCCCCACAGCAAACACAGGAATAAGAGCGGACTCGCCGTTCCCAATAACTTCTTCAACCGCCTGCAAGAGCCTTTTATCTTCCTTTTCTCGCGGCGGATGATTCCTGCTGCTGTACGTGCTTTCAATGATAAGCAAATCCGTTTCTTTTGGAAGCTTGCAGCCCCTGAGCAACCGGGAGTCCTCTGTCTGGATGTCGCCAGTGTAAAAGATCTTCTTGCCGTTGTTCATGAAGACCCCTGAGCTGCCGGGTATGTGCCCTGCGTCGAACAGAGAACAAGAGAAATCCCCTGCAGTAAACTTCTGCCCGTAATTAACCGTCTTAGTATTCTTGATGAGTGCTCTCAGCTGCTGCTGCCCAAACGGCGTCGGGTAACCTTGCTTTATTCCAACTTTAATCGAGTCCCTGATAAGCAAGGAAACAAGTTCCAGAGTCACATTAGTCATGTAAACTGGTGTTTGCGAATTTGCCAGCATAGGAGCGCCGCCGCAATGATCCAGATGGGCGTGCGATATCACGGAAGCATCTATGTCATCAGGCAGTTCCGGGTACTTTGGCGGCTCCGGCTGTATCTTGACGCCGCAATCGAGAAGGACCTTTTTCCTGTCTTTTACGAGAATAGCGCTTTTGCCGACTTCATTTCCCGCGCCAAGCACTTGAACTTCCATTGCTTCACCTTTTATCTTTAAATCATTCTTTGGGGAGTAATAAAAAGATATTATTTTGAATTTTATATGGTTGTCAGAAAGAGGATGTCATTATGGACACAGAAAAGAGAATGCAGATCATTAAGTCAGTCGGCGAAGAGATAATAACCGAACAAGAGCTGCGCGAATTGCTGGAAGCAAAGCAGCACCCCATAGCTTACGATGGATTTGAGCCCTCGGGAGCAGCGCATCTCGCTTTCGGGGTTTTCAGGCCGCTTCTTCTGAAGGATATGCAGAAAGCCGGCATACATTTCAAGTTGTTCATAGCAGACTGGCATGCCTGGGTCAACAATAAAATGCAAGGCGACATAGAAAAAATACAGACTGTAGGAAAATACTTTATCGAGGTCTGGAAAGCAGCCGGCGTGAAAAACGTCGAATATGTCTGGTCATCGAAGATTGCCGCAGACCCCGAATACTGGAAGAAAGTAATACTCATTGCAAAAAACACGACAGTGCAGCGCGCCACCCGCGCATTGACCGTTATGGGCCGCAAGGAAGGAGAACTCAAGGAAGCTGCCCAGTATTTCTATCCTATGATGCAGACAGCAGACATCTTCCAGCTTGAAGCAGACATATGCCAGCTTGGCCTTGACCAGCGCCGCGCAAACATTCTAGGCAGAGAAGTCGGCCCAAAGTTGGGATGGTGGAAGCCCGTGGTTGTAAGCCACCACATGCTAATGGGGCTTGAAGGTGCAAAACAGCCTGAAGGCTACGAGGAAAACGAGAGATTGGATGCAGAGATATCGTCAAAGATGAGCAAGAGCAAGCCGCAGACCGCCATATTCGTGCACGACAGCAAGAAAGAAATAGCGCAAAAATTAAACAGCGCTTTTTGCCCTGCAAAGATTGCAGAAAACAACCCTGTACTGGAATATTGCAAATACCTGATCTTCAGGAAATTCGAGAGAATGAAAATAGAGAGGCCGGCCAAATTCGGAGGAGACGTTTCTTTTGGCACATACCACGAGCTTGAAGAGGCTTTCAGAAAAGGCGGCATACATCCTGCCGACATCAAAGCAGCGGTGGCCGGGTATCTGGATAAAATGATCGAGCCCGTGCGCAAGTACTTCGAGAAAGGCAAGGCAAAGAAACTTTACGACTTCGTCAGGAAACAGGACGTGACGAGATAATTTAAATACTGCCCAGAGAAAGGATATTTATGGAAACAAACAAGATGCTTGGGTTAACACTGCTCCTTGTAGGGGTTCTTTTCGTGGTTACCGGGGCAAGATTGCTGCCGTCCCTGATGGAATCTCTCACGCCAGCGGTCCTTGAGCAATTCTTATTTGACGTAGTTTATTCTGTCCTTCTTACTGTTGTCCAGATAGCAGCAGGAATGCTTGCCCTGTGGACAGGATGGAAAATGTTCAAGCAGAAAACAACACGAAAGCGTTAGTTCAGAACTTATGTAAGTGTTTTTTCAAATCTATTTTTCCATTTATTATTTTTATACCGTCTTTATTTAGCTTAGAAATCTTTTCATCAATTTTCTTCCCTTTCACACAACCGGCATAACCGCCAATAGCACCGCTACTTGAAACAACCTTGTAGCAAGGATATATCTCTGGGTCCTCATTCCTCTTCATTATCTGGCCTATCGCCCGCGGCGAAGATTTTGTTGCTCTTGCAAGCTCGCCATACGTGGTTACTTTGCCCTTTGGTATTTTTCTTAACAGCAGAATAGCTTTATGAACCATGCGAAATCTTGCATTCCACTGTTTTTAAACAGTGTTCAAAGTGGAATGCGGGATGCTCAAGGACCACCGTCTGAAGACGGCGGTCCTTGACAACATCCGTTGTTAAATTTAAAAAGCGAACAAGGAATTAGTAGCATGCTTGATATCAAACTGTTACGGGACAGCTCCAAGGCTGTTGAAGAAAACCTGCTCCGGCGAGGAGATAAGGACAAGGTACGCCTTCTATATGATTTGATAAGGCTCGATTCAGACAGAAGAAAAGCTATACAAGACGTCGAGAAGCTCAAGCACATGAAAAACAATATAACAAAAGACATCTCGGAGCTAAAGTCAAAAGGCAAGCCTGTAAAGGCAAAGCTGAAGGAAGTGAAGGAACTTCCCAACAGGATAAAGAAGCTTGACGGCAAACTGAGCGGCCTTGACAAAAAATGCCATTCAATACTAATGACTTTGCCGAATATGCTCCATGAAAGCGTGCCGCAAGGCAAAGACGACAGCGACAACGCGGAGTTAAGGCGGTGGGGGCAGCAGCCGAAGTTTAATTTTACCCCGAAAGGCCATATGGAAATCCTTCAGCAGCTGGACATGATTGATTTTGAACGCGCTGCCAAAGTGTCCGGAGCCGGCTTCTATTACCTGAAAGGTGACGCAGTGATACTTGACATGTCATTGCAGAGATTTGCGCTTGATATGCTAAGGAAAAGAGGCTTTGTCGTTGTCGAACCGCCGCTGATGATAAACCGCAAAGCGTACGAAGGCATGATAGATGTGGCGGACTTCGAAATGGTGACTTACAAGATAGAGAACGAGAATCTTTACCTGATAGCAACCGCAGAGCACCCGATCGGCTCAAGCCTGATGGACGAGACGCTGAACAGAACAGCCCTGCCGCTCAAGTTCGCCGGCATATCGCCGTGCTTCAGGAAAGAAACAGGAACGCACGGAAAGTACACAAAGGGGCTGTTCAGGGTTCATAACTTCAACAAGATCGAGCAATTTGTATTCTGCCAGCCTGAAGAGTCATGGCAGCTCTTTGAAGAAATCCAAAAAAACGCAGAAGAGCTTTACCAGGCGCTCGATTTGCACTATCGCGTTGTCAACATATGCACCGGCGATATCGGGAGCATAGCCGCAAAGAAATACGACATAGAAGTATGGATGGCAGACGGAAAATTCAGGGAAGCGGGTTCCTGCTCCAACTGCACCGACTACCAGTCGCGCAGATTGGGAATAAAATACAGGGAAAAGGAAGGACTGCCGCCTTCAGGCTTCGTTCACACAATCAACAACACGGCATTAGCGACAAGCAGGACAATGATAGCACTGCTAGAGCAGCACCAGAAAGAAGATGGCAGCGTTGAGATACCAAAAGCATTGCAGCACTACACTGGATTCAAGACACTTGAAAAAGCTTAGTTGCAAAAGCCCCTAGAAAAATAACACTATTTATAAATCTTTCGCTATATTATAATAAACTGATACACAATGTCCACAATAATGATTGCCGAGAAACCGCTAGCAGCTAAAGCCATCGCAGAGGCGTTAGCCGACAAAGGCACGCTGAAAGTGAATGAAAACGAGCAGAAAGTCAGATACTACGAATTCAAACGCAAGGGCAAGAGGCACATGAAGCCACGCGCAGCGCTGCATTCAGCAAGAAATATTTCGACGTTATCAAGCAGCTGGTTGGAAACGGGAATGAATACATAGTTTGCACCGATTATGATGACGAGGGCAGCGTCATTGGATACAACATTTTACGCTTTCTCTGCAACCAGAAAGACGCCTATAGAATGAAGTTCAGCACCATGACAAAAGAGGAACTTATACAGAGCTATGAGAACCCAATGAAACACATGGACGCAGGACAGATAGAATCAGGCCTGACACGGCACTACCTGGACAACATGTGGGGAATAAACCTTACAAGGGCTTTGACGCTGTCTATAAAAGCGGCCGCAAAAAGATTCAGGATACTTTCTACCGGCCGCGTGCAAGGGCCCGTGCTTCACATGCTTGCAAAGCACGAGAAGAAAATAAAGGCCTTCAGAGCGAAACCTTTCTGGGAGATCTCTGCCGAACTGCAGGCAGGCAAAAATCTGCTAAAGGCACTGCATTCAAAAGACAAGATATGGGACAAGAAAGAAGCAGACGGCATAGCGAAGAGGGCAAAGGCAAAAGACGCGACAGTCAAGGACATCAAGAAAAAGCTGATGATGCAGAAACCTCCTGTTCCTTACAACACGACGGCGTTCCTCGCAGACGTTTACAGGTATTTTGGATACTCGCCGAAACAGGGTTTGGGCATCGCAGAAACGCTTTATCAGGCAGGGATCATATCTTATCCAAGAACAAACAGCCAGCAGCTTCCGCCTGACATCAACTACAAAAAAATCATTTCAGACCTGGCAAAGCAAAAAAGCTATTCCAAGGAAACGGCGTTCCTCCTGAAAAGGGCGCTGAAACCGGCAGAAGGCAAATCAGCTTCTGCAGCACATCCTGCAATATACCCGACAGGCGTTTACAAGAAAATGGGCGAGAAGCAGATGAAGGTTTACGATCTCATAGTCAGGAGATTCCTCGCAGTATTCGGGGATCCTGCAAAGCGCGAATCCCAGAACGTGAAGCTTGACGTTAACGGCGAAATATTCTTCTTGAGAGGCACAAAAACAATTGAAGCCGGCTGGACGGCCCTTTATGGCAGATATGCAGGAAGGGATGAAATCCTGCTGCCTGACATGAAAGCAGGGGATAGATTGCATGTAAAGGGCGTATTGCAGGCTGAAAAGAAAACGCAGCCGCCTGCACGGTACTCGCAAGGCAGCGTGCTAAAGGCAATGGAGCAGGCAGGGCTTGGAACCCAGGCCACGCGCGCGCAGATCATGCAGATACTTTACGACCGCGGCTACCTGATAGGCAAGAGCATAGAAGTGACAGAACTGGGCATGCAACTGTCGGAGATACTGGAAAGAAATATACCCGACGTGATATCGGAAAAGCTCACACGGCATTTCGAAGAAGCGACCGCGGCTGTTGAGCAGGGAAAAATAAAAAGAGAAAAGGTGCTCGAAGAAGCCCGCGCACGCCTGACAAAGATAGCAATGGGGTTCAAAAAAAAAGAGAAACAAATAGGCGAAGAACTGACTAAGGCCGTGATAGCAACACAGGACAAGCAGAGCATATTGGGCACATGCAACTCCTGTGCAGGAACGCTGAAGGTTCACAAGTCATGGCGCACGAAAAAACGTTTCGTCGGCTGCAGCGGCTACAAGAAAGGCTGCAGGGTAGGATTCCCGCTGCCGAGAGAAGGCACCATCATGTCCCTGGATAAACAATGCGAGGAATGCAAAACGCCGATGATACAAGTCAACCAGCAGGGCAGAAGGCCTTTCCGGATGTGCCTTGATCCCAACTGCGTCACGAAGAAAGACTGGCTGGACAAAAACAGGCTCAAGAAAGCGCAAATCGAAAGCAGGCGGGCAAGCAAAATAGCGGAGCAGCTTGCGTGCAAGGCATGCAACAAGCAGTTCCTGACAAAACGAGCGCTGACGCTGCACGGAAACATGCACAAAGTCAAGCCTGAAGCCAAGGCAATTTTGACAAAGTGATTAAAATGGAATTTAAAGGACCAACAGACCAGCATTCAAGAAACAGGGCTATGCTACTTGGCTTGATTGTATACTGCCCTGACCTCGGGTCAGACAGGCTAGAAATCACCAGATTTAGATATTTACGCGGACCGCCCTTTCAGGACACAAAACCAACACCTGAACAAATAACAAAATTAAAAGAATTAGGTTATGAATATATTTCCTGATCTTACCCGAACAGGCTGGGTATGCCCTTGAAGAGCATTATTCCAAGTATGATTAATTTTATTATGTCAGGCAGCGGCGCATAGAAGTAAATGAGCAGGCCCGCAATGATGTCAACTGTGCCGTAAATTTTTACTATTAATCCCATCGGTCTGGATTACCTACAAAGCTTTTATCCGCAACATTGTTTAAAACTGCTGTCTAAAGACAGCAGATACATGGAAGAACTCCGTTCTTCCTGTACAGGTGAAACTTGTTTCACCATGTATTACATAAACAATGCTGGGATGACATGCTCTCAGAAACCCACGACTTTTCTGCAAAGGACTTCAGAAAAGTCCTTTGAGAAATTCAGGAAAGCTATTGCTTTCCTCGAATTAGTCGTGAGAGTATTAAGAGCATATCATGCGCGTCATCTTACGAAGGAATAAATAATAAACGCGCCTGCCGCCAAAGACCCGAAGAGAAACCCTATGTCAGCCCTGAGCGTTATCAGGGAAGCGGCTATAGCAAATACGGCGAAAATGACAATGGCAAAAATGCCCAATTCCTGCGAATAAAATATTATCATCAAGGCCGAGACTATCAGCAAAGCCGCGCCGACGCTGATAAAGACGCTTTTTATGGGCAGATAAAGCGCCGCGGCAATTATCAGAGTCAGAAAAATAAAGAGCAGAAAAACAGAAGCCTTTGTCATCTTTTCCGGCGTCACAACCATGATAAATCATGCGCGACAGTATTTTAATAATAATCTAAATTGGACTATAGACTGAATATCCCAACCTGCTTCAGGCCTTTTTCAGTGATCTCAAATTCTATTTTCCTGCCTTCGGCCACGCTCCGGTGCTTGCGTATGATAGCAACCCTGCAGTTTTCCTTGTCGGTTTTCTTGAGCTCAACAAGGGTCTTTGACCAGTAACGCGCAATCATCCTTGACGTGAGCTCTATCTCCTCGCCGCGGGAGTAAACCTGGTTTGTGACTAGCACGGGTATCTTGAATTTTCTTGTTATCCTTGACAACACGGAATACTGTGTTGCCAGCTGCCTGTTTGTCTGCTGGAAATTAGCGGAATCCAGTTCAAGCCTGTACAAATTGACAAGCGAATCGACGACGATGAGGCCGACCTTTTCCTTTTCTACAATCTTTTCCAGCTTCATCACAGTCTTGTGCTGCTCATCCCATGTGTGGACATCAAGCATGATGATGCTTGCCAGCTTCTTCTCGCCGCCCATCTGCCTGAAGCGCTCCAAAGAAAAAGAGCCCTCGGTGTCGATGTAGATAACTTTCTCGGGGCAAGAAATGGAAGCAGACAGCCCAATGTTCGTCTTGCCGCTGCCAGCAGGGCCATATACGTTGGTTATTGCATCCCTGTCCAGCCCGCCGTTGAGGATCTTGTCAAGCGGCGTGTTTGTCGCAAGTTTGCCCGGTTCCTGCATAGAGCAAGTATCCTTGGAATGGATTTAAAACGAGGTTTATTTCACTCTGTCTTTACAGTGCCCCTTAAGACCGGAAGCAACTCATTATGGTCAATGACAAGACCAGAGCCTTCCAACATCATTATTTTTTCATCTACCGGATCAACGAAAACACCCGGAAAATAGTTAAAATCTCCAAATACTGCCATGGAGTCTATTGCATAGTAATCTTTTTCCAGTTGCGCAGGCCTCGCCTGCCCGTTAACGTCCAGGTCTGCCCGATAGAATTCCTTCCTCTGCTGGTCAAAGTACACCACGCTTCCTGACCTGTACGCTATCAATGCGATTGACATCAGGAAATGAAAGATTGCAAGATATTTAAATCCTTCAGCCATTCTGGGACACTTTCCAGAATCATTCACGGATGGGACAATGCCCCGCAAGGCTGTTATTTATTACAGGTTTCTTTTGGCCATGCATATGCTGAAACAGTTATCATTATTGAGAAAAATGAGATAACAACACATAGGCTATTAATTATAGCAAAGTTTCTGCCATTTAAAAAACGTCTTGGCAAGGACAAGGTTGAAGAACTAGTTGATAAATTTAGAATGGATCATGTTGCTTGTCTCGAATGCAAGAAAAAATATGAGGATTATAGAGACAAATTCCAATGTTCCTACTGCAAAAAAAGATTCTGTACGTTGCATAGAATTCCAGAACGCCATAATTGCGAAGGAAATCCAAGACAAGTTCCAGGAGGTTTACGAGAACTGTTTAGCAAAGGTGGTATGCGTGCAACTGGTGTTGGAGAACCACGATAATACATTACTGGCATACTCCACCTGATGAAGTACAGTAAAACGTATATCCCAAAGGACATTTTTGCCAACATTGCCCGTTGCAATAAGTGCTATCAGATTCGCATCCTTGTTGAGTTGTTGGCGTACATTTACCGCCTTGAGATGTGCAACTAAATTCACTGCCTGAATCACATTTTTGCCAACATTGACCATTACAAAGCATTGAATCACTGCTGCATTGTGTTGAAATGAAATCCTGACTTATATAAAAAGTGGCCTCTTTATCTTGTTTTGAAGCAAATGCGCAACTTGTTCCATCTGTAGTCTGTACCGTAAGTATTGGTATTGTAGTAGTATTACTATATACATACTCTTGTGGCACATTTTGCACAGCTATTCCTATTCCTGTTTCATCAAAATCAGCTGTCAAAATATTGGCCCTATGTCCAGGACTATTCATCCAACCTTGGACTGTTTCTTCTACTAATTGATCGAAAGTTCTATAATCTCTTTTTGTGACAGGCCCACCAGTTCCAGACGAATATGAACTTGTAGTATACCAGCTCTGAATTACTAATGGCATTCCAAAAATGTTCTCTCCGGATGACGTTCGGAAAACACCCTCTCTAACTATTCTTTCATCAGGCCCATTACAATTTAGATCCTCATGCATGAAATAATTGTTATCAGCCATTTCTTTGCTGTGCTTTCTCGCAGCTTCAGAAATCTTTTCATTCCATTTTAATGCCGACAAACCACGTTGAGTACGCTCTGCATTTATACCATCAAATATTCTAAATTCTAATGTCCGTAAATCTATAGAATTAACTTTATCATTCAGTTCTTTAGTTAATTGAGAAACACAGTTATCTCCACTAGAAACACTTCCAAGAGAGCAGCCACATTTTGAAGCCTTACCCACAAGATTTCCATTAGAACAGAATAAGGGCATATTGTTTGAGCATTCATCGTATATTGTGCCATCAGAACATCTTTGAATCTTCTTGCAGCTATTTCCATCTTTTTTATAATCTGGAGGGCAGCCGCATTTGTCAGAATTTTGTATCAGCGTATTGTTGATGCATTGATACGGTTTATTGCTAGAGCATTCAGGCTCTCTCGTCCCATTCTGGCATAAAATACTACGACATGAATTACCATTTGGAACCGAATCTTTAGGACAGTCGCATTTCGCAGAATTGTTGATAAGAATTCCATTGACACATTGTAAAGGCTTGTTGCTGGAGCATTCTGGATCAAATGACCCATCATTGCAACTAATTTTTTTAATGCATTGTAAATTATAGCTTCTTTCATCAGAGCCACATAATCCGAAAATAGATTTTAACCTTCCAGTACCATAAGATATATTAAAATTGTACGAGCCTGACACATTTATGGGTGTCGACTGCGTTTCTGTTTTAGTGAACTCGAATTCAATTCTAGTTCTTTCTTTGGACTCAATGCTATAAACACTCATGGACAAGACATTGTTTACTACTCTTAGCGTGCCGTTTACAAGATATGTTTCAGTTGTAATTCCATTTGCTGGAAATAGATAGTCATAACTTTTTCCAACTCCAAAAGACAATTTTATCTTATTTCCGTAGCTATCTGTAATGTATCTTTCAAGAATAGCAAAATTAGCATCTTTGGCTATTTTATCTTGCCTTAGAAACCCCAATATACTAGCATTGTTGAAATACTTGGGTGTATTGATTTTTGAATAATTTTCGATTGATATGTTTCCGTAATAGAAATCTTTAGCTGCAGAACTCAAAACGCGTTGCTGAGTTGTTTGGTAACCTTCAGTTTGTTGAATAGATAGGAAAATAAATATAATGATAAATGCTGCTGCAGTGCCAATCGCTGCACGCTTGATTAGTTTTTTATTGAATTTAATTGGCTTTCTTGGAATACGCTTTTCTTTATAAGAACTTTGTACAGTTTTTTCCTTTTTATTGGATTCGTGGTGTTTAATTCCTGCTTCTTTTTTACTATCATTAACAAGTTGTGGTGGTTCTTCTTTGTCCTCGTTATATTCTGGTCTATCATCGTGTTTTATAACAGGACCTTTTGTCAACCTTGTCAAAGCATCCTCATACCTTCTTCCTTCGTCCTGCTCTTTTTTCTCTTTGAAACGTGCATAGTGAGAGTCTGGATGTCCAGATTCTCTCCAGTCATGCATATCAATATTTGAATGTCTATCTCCAGCAGGAAAAAATCCAGGTACCTTAGGCTTTATGTGCTCTCTACAGTAAAAATCCTTACAGAACTTGCAAAGATATACTTTTGTTCTCCTTCCACACAAATGGTAATGACATACCCCTATCTTTTTATGAGTCATTAATATAGCGCCTTAAAGGAGTCTATTTCTTAAGTATTAAAATGTAGCCATTTGATTCTTTATATCATTTTCGGCTGTTGCATATAGGGTGTTGCGGAGAGGCTGTTTAAACCTTATTTAATCATATCTTGAAAAATTTGTGTCATCATCACCCTACTTGCAACACGCCCATTTTATGACCCTTATTTGCAACACCGCCCCAAACCACAGCATTTAAATATTTTAGTGTGTACGTGATACTAAACTGATGGCTGGGCTGGTGCTGAACATGCGGATTGAGATACGAAGGGGAAAGACGAGTGCCGTGATAATTTCATTCGACACGCACAGCCAGAACTTTGAATCGGCTTCGGAGCGCAATAAATTCTTCCACGGCCTTTATGGCTGGGAACAGACGGTGCCCGGGAACAGCAGGGTGTATAAATACTGGCGCTCTGGCGTGCTTGATGGTGTGCCGCATGTGAAGATTTCCGATTCGGTCTTTGCAGTTGCCATGGAGAACATGAAAAAGGTTGAAGAGTACTTCCAGGAGTGGGAAGACAAGATAGAATGGGAGATGTTCGAGGTCATGATGGAATTTGACAAGCTTTTAAATAAAAACAGGAAAATAAGTGAGTAGA
>JAGVVX010000032.1 GCA_018304565.1 Candidatus Aenigmatarchaeota archaeon | reverse complement strand
TTTTGTAGCTTAATTATTGGCCGCTTCCCGCTCCGCCGCCAGCTCCCCCGGCCCCGCCTGCACCGCCAGCTCCCCCGGCCCCGCCTGACTGGGTCAGGCTTTCCTCGGGGACCCGCATGGTGACCTTGCCGTCCCTGCTCCTGTCGAATGTGTAGCTTATCCTGCCTGCGTTCGGGCTGTCCTGCGGCTCCAGCACGTAGCCGATTACGCTGCCCCTGTCCATGATCTTCTCTGCTGTGTAGCCCCTGACAGCCGGCGCAGATGACACTGCCAGCTCGGTGTACCGCCATGGGGACAGGAAAGGCTCTATCCTTACGCCGTCGTCGAGCCTGTCGAGGACGATCAGCGGCTTCGAGCCGTTGCCGTCGGCATGGATCGCGATGACCCTGTACTGCCTGCCGTCGGGCCCGTCCGTGCCGCTGTCCTTTGCCGCAACGCCCTGCGCGTATGCGGGCGCATGGAGGGCGGCAACCATTCCCAGGGCCGCTAAGCCTCTTGCCAACCTTGATTTGTACTGCATGATTATCACCTGTAAATAATGACAGGAGAAATATATTTAAGCTTTGTGGTTTTAAAAGGCGCTGTTTATCATATCGCTGTTAATTTTGCGCTTTACGGCGTTTCTACCTTGAAATCTGCTCTTATTTCTTTCACTTTCAGGAAGTGTCTGTCCTTTGTTTTGAGTTCTAATCCCCGATTAAGGCACATGCTTGCTATCAGCACGTCTATTCCCGGGATTGGCTTGCCGGCGGAATAAAGACCGGCCATCAGTTTTATCGCAAGGATGAAATCTTCCTTTTCAGGCCATAAAATCTCAATGTCGTATTCTACGGCCTTTGGATATTCGACAACGCTGAAAACAGTCGTGAGGCCGCTTTTTGCTTCCATCAGCGCGCTCGTGTCAAGTACTTTGTGTGTTTCCACTCTTCCCGCACCGCCTTTTTGTAAAGTTTCTTTGCCTTTGCCTCGCTCATTCTGGAAATGGAAGAAAGCGTTTCATGGTCGAGGTGCGCCCGGATCTCTTTTGCATGCGATACCTTTTTCATTTTCATCAGCCTTGCTGCGATGCTCTCCCTGGCTACCTCTGACCATTTTATTTCCGGATGCCTTTTCATCTCTTTGTATATCTCCTCTGATAAGCCTAGTGTAATATGTGGCATATGTATATTGACATATATATGTATTAAAAGATTTCCGCGGGCCGGCGGTCTTATCCCAACGATACCAAGTCTTATCTATTATAAAGGTATATTTTTAAATAAATTTTCGTTTTCCATAATACATGTTTAAAGTTGTTTTGATTGATCTTGGTGGTGTTGTAATAGAAGATACAACTAAACAGTTTTACGATCTGCTTTGTTCTAGAGCATGTGTTCTTCGTAGGGACGCCTTAAATGCAGTATCAAAACATATTCCTCTCTTACAGAAGGGTCTTGTTAATACTTTGGATTTTTGGGCGTTAGTCGCAACAGAACTTAGAATTGAAAATCATAGAGATTTGGTATCAATATTTCAAGAAGAATACAAAAGATATAGTAAATTAAATCGCAGAATAATAAATCTTCTGATTAATTTAAAGAGAAAGGGTTTATTAATAGTTGCTATCTCTAACACGATACCAGAACATATTGCAATCGATCGTCATGAAGAAAGATATAACATTTTTTCAGAAACAGTATTTTCTTGTGAAGTAGGTTCGATCAAACCAGAAAAGGAAATATACAACATTGCGCTGCAAAAACTTTCTGTAGAACCTAAAGAGTGTATCTATATTGACGATGTAAAGGAGTTTATAGATGTTGCATCTGAAATGGGTATGAAAGCAATACATTTTACGGATTATAGTACTCTAGAAAAAGAGTTGGAAAATATTTTATCAATAGGGTGGTAATATGTCAGTTGTGGATGGCTTGTATGTTGTTAAAAAGTTCTGTGAAATCAGTGATATAGATGAAACTTTTTCGGGATGTATATACGCCTGTGATGGGAGCTCTTCTGCACCAGTTAATTGGGGCAGGGAATTAGTTTATACAATCAATTTGGCACTAGAATTCCCATATGCTAATATACTATCCTTTACTGTTATGGGAAACGAACCTGTAGAGATTTGTACAAAGGCCGAGGAAGATTGTGGTATCCCTAAGGATATATTTTTTCCTACTGAAGCAAAAAGATTTAAACAATTATTAGAAGAGAAATCCACAAACGGAAGTTACGTAGATTTAGTGTACAAAATAGATAAGGCTTTAGAAGAAGGTAAATTGCCACTATATAAACTTCCAGGTAATCTTGTGTCTCCTCCTGTTCCTGACAGAATCTTAGATTATTTAGGAGAAGAATTTTCAAGAATAGCGGATTCAAGTTGTTCTTATTCAGATTTTATTTTGAGATCGAAAAACTTCATCCTTCACTATTTGCAACAGACAGCACAAGAAGTATTTGGAGAAACTGGGCATGTAGAAGAAAACAGACCGTTTGAATTCAGTATGAGCCAAAGATTAGTATCCATGAGTGTTTCAGAATTTATTGAGTTTATTAGAGAGCAAAGCAGGATTAAACGGCTTTTAGGACTCGATGAAATGACTCATGTACTAAAATACGTGTGTCCTCTCTGTGCACCTAATATGCCTTCAAACGCAGCTACGCACACGTTAACAACAGAAGGGTACCATGTAAGACCTACTAAATATGATAGAAAGAAAAGTGGTAGACATATAGGTTGCCGATCACATGTAATTTATTTTGATTCTGATACAAAAATATCTGCCGCACTTTCTAATGGTGCAGGATTAGGAGGGTACGCCATTTATTCATCTGTATCGCAATCTGTTGTCGATAGCGACCCAGAGATGGCAGTTTTCCTTAGAAATTATAAGAACGGTTCACCGTATACCAATTTTATGGGGATAAAAGCTAAAGGAAGGGTGACAGGCGAATATTGTTTAGTAGAAGAAAGTCAGAAAGATCAGGAAATAAGTATAAGTGGATTTAAACTGTACACAATTGTCAAAAATTGGCGTGAATATGGGGATAAAACCCTTCTGGAAACGTTGTTTAGATCACCTAGAATATGTGAAGATGAAAAAGTAATATGGCAGATAAACGAAAAATCCATAACAAGAATGGCATAAAAATAGCTATGGTACACGACTACCCACCGATAGAAGGTGGTGGCCTAGAGATACATGTATACAAATGTTCCAGATACTTATTAAAAAGGGGTGTCGATGTAAGAATATTTTCTTCGAGAGAGTTTTCTCATAATTTTTCATATAAAATACCAAAAGACAATTTTGTGAACATAATAAAACCCACAAAAAAGAATATTTCTAGAATAATAAAAAATTTTGATTTAATCCATATTCATTTAACGTTCTCTTTGAGATATTTGTCCACACGAGTAATGGATTATTGTATAAAATATAATAAGCCCTTTATAGTTTCCTTTCACACATCTCCCGATCATATAAGGTTCTCTAGAATAGCAAAATCCAAAAAAAGATGTGAGATGGTAAGACAAATTGTTAAAAAAATAAACAAATCACATTGTATAGTCATAACGTATTCTGAATATAATGTCAGGCAAATAAGAAAAATAGGAATAAAAAAGGATATTATTCATCTGCCGCTTGGTATAGATCCTCCTTTTGTACTATCAAATAAAACTGGAGAAATATACGATGTTGCCTTTGTTGGTGAGCTGTCGTTAATGAAAGGGATAGACATATTCCTTAAAGCGTTACTTTATTTAAGAAATAACTATAAAAATGACATTAAGTCTTTGATTATAGGGGATGGGCCACAAAGAAAATTCATGATGAATTTTATTTGTACACATAAACTCAATGCAGTGTATAAGGGATATATAAGAAATGCAAATGTATACAATAATTTGAAAATGTGCAAGATACTTGTTCACACATCTAGAACCGATGTCTTTCCAACTACAATACTTGAGTCTTTGTATATGAACAAACCAGTAGTTGCTATAAATGTTGGCGGTATTCCAGAAGCTGTCAGAAATCATGGTGTTCTAACCTCTTCTTCGCCTAAAAGTATAGCCAAAGCTATTTACAGTTTAATCAGCAATAATGAAAAAAGAAGAAGCATAACATATAATTCGAGAGCCGTAGTAAAAAGGTTTCATAATATGAGAAATCAAATTGACATGTATTTAAACATATATAAAGGACTGATTAAAAATGAAATGTTTCGTATTCGCGGCACATCCAGATGATGAAATAGGGTGTGCTGGGACTCTTATAAAACTTAGGAAAAGGGGTATTCTATTGAATCTAATAGTTTTATCCCTTGGTGAGTTGAGCTCGAAAAAACAACTAGTCTCCAATATGGCGGAAAAACGAAAAATAGAGTCATTAGAAGCTTCTAAGATAATAGGGTTTGACAATGTCGAATTTCTGAATTTAAAGAATCTCGATTTCAAGAGAAACCTAAATACTCTTTTGGAACTTGTCAAGATAATAAGAAGGTACAAGCCCGACATCTGTTTTATTCCATATATGGAAGACTATCATTATGACCATCGAGAAGGTGGAAGAATGGTGAAAGAAGCTATCAGAATGGCAGATCTTGAATGGTTACAGGAAGATTTGGGGGAAAGGCACATGATCCCTATGGTTCTTGAATATACCACGATTGACATGTTGGAACCGCATATAATCGTAGATATAGAAGCTGAGTTTGCTGAAAAGATGGAAGCTATGAAAAAATATGAGAGCCAGATAACTGCTAGATATTTTCAACTTATGGAAAGTCTAAACGGATATTGGGGATATTTGATAAGAAGCAAATATGGCGAAGGTTTTAGAATACCTTCTGGGCTACATATCAATATGCAGATAATGGATATTCTCAAGTAAATGGTTTGCCTTAACTATCTTTCAGAACTCTGGAAATAAACATACAAGTGTAATTAAACTAATTATTGCATCCCCGAAGTTGCTTCGGCAAATTCGGGTTTTTTTACTTATGGCTAAACAAAAAGCCTCTGTTTATATTGACATGTGAAAAACCACTGCATGAATGCAGTGGCATCTTGAAGTTTACGAAAGATGCCTAATACCACCATCTCCTAAGATAACTTTGTTATCTTGGAGATTCAGGTTAGCACAGCTAACCATGAATCTGAAGATAGGTGGTATGTTAAGGTATCATTTCCTTTTTTTCTGCTGTCTTCTAGGTTTAACCGGCTCTGTCTTTTACTAGAGACCTCAGCTTGCTGATAATGTCTAGAATTGCGGCCTCGCGCCTTGCAAGATAGTCCTCCTTTACGAAGAATCCGTCGTAGGCTATCCTGTTTCTTGTAATCCTCAGTTCATCCACGAGGGAAATTTCACGGCCTGTAAGCTGTCTGCAATTCTTCTCCATATATTCTATGAGTTTTTTGTGGGCTCCTTCGCCCTGTGTTTTGTAGCCGTCCAGAAGCAGGACGGCTGTCATCAATTCTCTAATGACATCATAGTACTCCTTTACAATATTCGAAGAGAATCTCTCGGCATTGATTGTTTTTATCATCTCCAGAGTAATCTCCACCATTTTTGCCATAGACTTTGTCTTTTCCCTGTCCGGAGTCACTCTTATTAGTTCGTCCATCAAAACGCCTTCAGGTAGCCTTTCAGAACAATGCCATTCAGGATATTGTTCTTGAGCTCGCCGCTTAATTTATTGAAATTTTCAGCAAAAAGTACGTTGATTCTTCTGCCTGTCCTTTTCTCATATTCTGTCAGATTAAGCCTTCTTTCCCTGCACTGTGCAAATATATCGATATCGCTGTCTTTAAGATCCTCTCCTCTGGCCGCAGAACCGAACAGAATAATTGTCTCAGGCGTGCACGAATCCCACAGAAAGTCAAGCAGACCACTTTCCCTGAATCTTATTATCGTGTCTATTTTCTTGTAAAACAGGAACAAGTCGCTGTCCCTGTTAGCCCAATATAGGGGATAGCCGTGCACTCTGTGTTTTGATTTTATAACCAATGGATAGCCGTGCTTACCTTCTCTACTAAGTTCATTCAGATAACGCTTTACAGATGTGGGTGCTATCCCTGCTTTTCTGCTAATTTCCCTGAGCTGGAACCCGCCTTTAGGATTAGGGTCATCAAAAAATATCCGCAAAATACGCCATCTGTTATAATTTTGTAACATATGTAATAAATATATTACAACTGTAATAAATATATTTCGCTTCTGCAGAATAATGTTACTGCTTGCTATCGGGCGCGGGGAACGTGAAGAGCGTTGAAGGCTTGGCCTGCCGCTGGATCTTCTTCATCCCGGACAAGTGGAACTTGTGGAATGTTCTAATACATGATGCGGGAAAAACGGGCTTTGTGGTTTTTTGTAATGGGTTTGTGTTACAGGCAACGCTGTTTTATATCTGTATGCCAACATTTCAGCATGGCGGATATAGGCGGATTCGTTAACATGCCGTATATTGGGCTGGATAACTTGGAAGCTGAATTGTCCTACTTCAAAAGATTTGTAAATAATGTAGAAATTGTTGTGGATTATCCTGCGGGACCACATTCGCTGTCGGATAATGATATAAAAAATATTAAAGCGCTGCTGGATTCTCTTGAATTTAACGCTGTAATTCATGCTCCTTTCTCGTTTAATTTTTTGCTGAGTCCCTGCAAGGAAATATTTGAAGCTTCTCTAAACGACATAAAAATAACCTCTAAAATAGCGACAGAAATAGACGCAAAGCTGGTTACTGTTCATCTCGGCATTGTTTCCGCATACCAAAAGAATTCTTTTTCCGGCCTGGTTTCCCGCGCGATAAGAAATCTGGAAAATATCTCACAGGAGCATGGAATTGATATTGCGGTAGAAAATCTCGATTTCAAGACGGGCTTTAAGTGGGGATTTCCCCTGACAACCGAAGAGATGAGGATAGTGGAGGATACAGAACTTTTCGTTACATTGGATACAGGCCATGCCTTCATGAGAAGCGTTGACGTCAAGGGTTTTCTTGATACTTTCAGAAAGAAATTAAGGAACATCCACATCCACGACTCGAACGGAGAAAAAGCGCATCTTGCCATTGGCAAGGGAGATATAAATTTCGAGAAAATTTTCAAAAAATTAAGGGATATAGGCTACAGAGGGCCTGCTCACATAGAAGTCCTTGAAAGGGGGGATTTCGAGTCAAGTTTCAGGGCGCTGAACGGGCTGATATGATTATGAATATGCAAACGGCGAAAGCAAATATACGGAATCAATCACAACAAATCAAAGAGATAAGCGAAGGACTGTCAAATTTAGGGATTAACATTTGGTTAGCAGGAGGGTGGGGTGTAGCAGGGTTGGAAGGGAGAGCTCTCAGGGCTTATGAGGATATAGACTGGGTTATAGTTTCCAGAAACATATATTCTAGACCCTAAAAGACCGCCACAATTTAACGGAGACAGGATGCGATGGGAAGATTTTTCCAAAATGAGTGCAAAACAGAGACAATTTATACTCAAGTATGCCGGAACAGACTACAGACGCTTCGGCAGCGGAAGAGCTGTGTTTAATCTTTCTGAGTGTTCAAACCGGAAATGCGAGAGATTTATCTCAACTGCCTTAAGAGATTATGAAAGTGGTGAGCCATGGGTTATTCAGGCCAGAGATTTCAGAAAATATCCTGTAAGATATTGGGATCCCTTAATTGATACTATGCGAGATGCCGAAATGTATTCTAGGTTTACTGTGTTTTACCGAAATAATGGCAAAAACACTTATGTAGCAGAAAGCGTTGCCACTTTCAACAAGTTCTGGAAAGTTGCAGGACGATACGATTCCGTTGTAAGCGATATAAGGGTAAAACAATTATCATAAATATGTCAAGGACCATCAGCCTTAAGGCATCGCTATTACCCGGCAGAAAGATTTTCATTCTTTCCTGAGGGGCGGTTTCTTGTGCAGCTTCACCGAGAATGAGACGTTGTTGGCTCCGATGGCTGTGCCCGAGAGCGCTAGACTGTCGTCGTCCTGCATCTCCTGTTTCAGGGAATAGCGGACCTCCTTCCCGACAGCGGCGAGAATCGTGCTGCCCAGTTCGTACTTTCCTGTCAGCTCTACTGACGACTTTGATATTTTCAAAATCCGGCCTGATATCTCCAGGTAGTCGGTGCCGCTCCCTGAGCTCGACATTTTTCTGGTCGCCTTCCAGCTGGTTATGTCGCCGTTCCGGAAGAACTCGAAACGGGCCGAATCTTCGTATCCAAGAGAAGCCCCTCTGGGTGCATGCGCGCCTTCCCAGACGCCGAGAATCCAGTTTGGCTCCTGCGCCTGCGCGGGAGGCGCGGCATAAAGCATGGCAGCGGCTGCTGTCCCTGCTGTTTTCAAGAACCCTCTTCGGGAAAATTCCCTGCCCGGATTATTGACATACTCTTTCATGTTTGTTGCCCTCTTCTGTGATTAATTCAGAAGCAAAGATTATAAAGTTGTCAGTACCGTGCCTGGAAATGATTTTGTCTGAGCCCGCCGCCACTTGGTGCCTTGTTCATAAACAGAATCCACCACATAATGTGGTGGTATTTCTTTGAAATACCACGTATACGATTAGTGGATTTGTTTATACAGGAATACCACGCTTCTATCCACTGTTTAAAAACAGTGGTATTCCAAGTATGAAACGGATAACTACTTCTTGAGATATTCAAGTATTTCATTAATCACGTCTTTTTCTTTCCTGCCTTCTGTGCTTATAAGAATTCCTGTCTTGTATTTTGCAGCCAAATTATATACATCAATGATATCTTGGTCTGCCATCCCCTTCTTCCTTTTCCTATTCCTTTGAATACATTCTTTCAGTGAGGATTGCAATGAGAAGATAAAATGCTTATACGGGAGGCTTTTGACAAGATGATCAAGATGCCCCTTTCTGTAGAAGCATGCGTCAATAATCACAATCTGACCTGATTTGATTCTTTGCCTGATATCATCTAAAATGAGCTCATTTCCTTTGATGAAGTTCTCAGTGCTAATGCCGTCCCCGTCTATTTTATCAAGTTTATACCCAGAGAGCACTTTATCAAAATCTAGATAAAAAGCATCCAACCCTTTCGCTAACTTTTTTGCTATTGTCGATTTTCCGCTTCCTGCCGGCCCGCGAATGATAACATAATAACTCATTATTGAATCATAAGAATTACTGGCTTAAAAATACCTTGCGTGCGACTGTCAGCGCCTTCTTTTCTTTGGGCTCTTTTTCCTTGATCGTCTTTGGGCTTTCTGTTTCCCTAACGACTTTGAGTTTTTCAAAAGATACCAGAAGGAGCCGGCTATGATTATTATTGCGATCAGCTGCCATACCCCCAGCTCATCAAGCCCTTCAGCAAAAATCTGGAGCACTCCTGATGCCTGGTATTTTTCAGGTCCTGTTGTTGCAGAGAATGTTATCGGATATACGCCTGTCTTTGCAGCCGTAAACATGAAAACGGGCACGGAAACGGCGCTGATTTTATCAATATTTAGCATTACAGCAGTCGGGCCGGTTGTAGATCCTAGCGGAACAGTGCAGTTTGCTCCGCAGACAAAAACCACCCATGGGATAGGCAGCCCGTCTGATCTTTGGGCTTTCATCTCAAGCGTGAAAACAGCGGGGTCAAGAGGGTTCCATATAGTGACATTGAATACAGTGACTGATGTTTCGCCCAGCACAAATCTTTTTTCAACTGGCTGCACAGTTATTCTCGGCACGCAGTTGACGAAGAACCTGTGCGTTGCCACGCTTGTAAGGCCCGGCGTTTCCAGAGACTCCGCCTTCACGTTCAGGTTATGGTACATGTCGCATACAAGGTCCACGCTTGACGGCGCGGCCCTCCATGCAGCGTCAAACGGGCTCCAGTCAAGCGCTGTCCAGCCGGGGCCGGTTGTTTCCGTGGAGCCGTCTATGTTGTAGAACGCATTGCATATGCCGGGCGTGCATTCCTTTGTCACGCCTGTTGTGCGGTTGCGCAGCTGCGCGGTAACGAGGAAATCCACCGCCATGCTCCTTGTGAAGTTCGGTTCGGGGGAGGTTGTCGGGATAATCTTGTTCACGACTCCCGGGAAGATTACCGAGATATTTATCTCGCCGGCCACGACGCTGAAGTTGCCAGGGATAAGCGAGAAGTTCCATGCGCCCAGCGTGTCATTGGCGAAGACGTAGAAGCCGAAGACGAAAGGCGGCAGGCTGGATGTGTCGTAGCTGCATCTGTAGGCGTCGCTTATGTTGCTCATTGTGCACAGCTCGTTGACGCAGCCCAGCGACGTCACGGCGCCGCATATCTTTGCCTTGTCTATGCCCTTGCTGAGCGCAACATCGGGGTCAGTAATCTTTGCGGAAAAGTTGACTGTCTCGCCGATGCTCACGACAGAAGGCTCCACCCTCGCCTCTGAAATCTCCGGCGGCAGGTTGACTGTAAACGCGCCGCCGGCAACCCCTGAAAGCCCGCCGGGAACAAACAGCACGCCGGTAGACACGTCTGACTGGTATTTCAGTGTGTCAATGGGTATCTCCCAGAAGCTGAATGTGCTGTTGTAGTACAGGGCCTGGCTCCATCCTTCCTGCGCAATATAATCCTTGGCGGATATTGTTATGAACGTGACATTCGTGTTCGAGTTGTTGCATATGATCTTTCCGCCGGATGTGTCCGAGACAAAGCAGGCAAGGAAGCCCGTTATCATGTCGGCCCTGTTCGCGAGGCTTCTCGAAAGCCCGAGGCCCACGCTTAATGTGTTTGAACCGTCGAAATAGAACCTGAACGAGCCGGTCGCGGGTATGCCGTCAAACCTCTCGCCTGCCGGCGGGTAGCCGCTTTTGTACAGCCCTGCTGCTGTTGCCATTATCGTGGCGCCCTGGCATTTAAGCGGCACTGTCGGCACGGTCCATTGCGCAGTGCAGGGTGACGAGCTGCACGTGCCCTGTATGCCCGTCATGTCCGCAGCCGTTGCCTCGATTTTGCATGTCCCGTCCCTGGCGTCTACCTGCATGTAAGCCGGTGAGGGGCACGCGCCGTGATAAGCCGCATTTATGGTGATCTTGTCCCCGGGCCTTGTGTTCCCGGAGCCGGATATGCTTGCGGAGTCAAGCTTGCACACGGTGAAGCTGCCTGTCGTGCCCGTGCCTATGTTGCCGGACACGTCCTCCGCCACGGCATAGTATGTGTGCGGGCTTCCTGCGTCATAAGGTCCTCCCGTATACGTGCAGGGCGAGCCGGCGCAGACCTTTTTGGCAATCGGGTCGCCGTCAACAAATATCCAGACGTTTTTTATGCCGCCCGCGTCCGTTGCTGTCGCCGTGTACGTTACCGCCGTGAGCGAGCCGATGTCCGCGGGCGAATGCGTTATGCTTACAGCGGGCGGCGTGCTGTCGCTCATGCTGCAGCAGATGTTTATGGGAAACTGGCCGCACTGGCCGATGTGGGCGTTGCTTGCGCTGCTTATCGATGCAAGGCACGTGTCGTAGCCCGCGCACGAACCCGCATATGCGCACGATATCGTGTTGCTGCCGGAGCTTATGCAGGCTGCTGTGGGATATGTGCTTACGGAAGGCTGCTGCACGTGGGCGTTTGAGGATGATGTAAGCCTGAGAAATGTGACATAACTTCCTGAACATGCGCTCGACAGCGTTATCCCTGTCATTTCCCTGCATTTCAGGTAGTACTGCGCGCCGGCGATGCCGGGAGCCGCGGCATGCGTGTTTGAAGTCCCGTAAAGCTTCAGCACCGTTATTTCCGATGCAGAAGGCGGCGAGGCGCCGATGCTGCACGAAAGCGCCGCGTAAGAATAGCCGGTGTAAGCATATGCCACCACAGCAACCAGCAAAAGAAATGTGTAGCGCTTCATGCAATCCTAACAAATAATTGTAATGCGGGGTATAAATTGATTTTGCGCGCTTATCATTCGGAGGTGCAGTATAAACCGGAGATTTGTGCGTACACATGGAATCTTTGATTCTATGTTGTCTTTGAAGAAGTGAAACTTCTCGGAGATCTTCAGAGAAACGAAGTTTCTCTGAGATTCCGAAATCCAAAGGATTTCGAGAATTCCGAAAAGCTTTGCTATTCGAGAACCCTGCTTTCTGAAGATATCGTAACCGGATTAAATGTCAATATCTCTGAGGGTAATATGACGGGTTCTAATGATTGTGTCCCATAAACGCATGGCAGAAAACAGCTGAAAACAAATCCCATCCAAAATTTTCCATCATCCGGCGGCCTTTAGCGATATGCGATATTCCGTATATGAAAAGGCCGGAAGCGGTCTTATTCTTGTTTTAGATTCATTGAAAACTACTATCTTCAGATGATAGATGAAAGCAATGTTCTTGAAAGAAATCCTCAACTTGCAGAAAGTGAAGCTTTCCCCGGATTAGTTGATGGTGACAAAAGGGTTTCGTTTTTTGTCAAAAACTAAAATTAATCTCATTCAGTTCAGGGCAACTAGCACGCATATTTTCAGAAAGCTTCGCTTTCTGAATATTCAGAAGCCTCAAGCATCTGAATATGACGGTTTCATTTTGCAGGGAACCCTTTAGGGTTCTCTGGAAACTTCAGAAAGCATCACCGACCCCTGCGTCAGGACCTGTGTCAGAAGCAGTAGGG
>JAGVVX010000031.1 GCA_018304565.1 Candidatus Aenigmatarchaeota archaeon | reverse complement strand
AAACGCGCATCTTGGTCTTGCGGCTCTGCTTTTCCAGCTGCTTCTCATCGGGTTCCACAAAGGCTCCGGGCAGAACCAGCAGCAATATCCAGCCGACTGATTTTATCCTCACCTTGTCAATCCTGCACATGATGCCATGCATGGTTTCGTGCGGTACTATCACAAATGCGATGGCGATGATCCATATCCACCAAGGCACGAACAGCACGCCAGGTACATCCAGCGACGCTGCAGGACCTGGAAGTATGAGCCTGGCTCCGTCCTTTAACACGCCGGTTGCTATCTTGATTGACTGGTCTATAAGCAGAAAGGAGCCAAGAAGCATCACGATAATGGCAACAGCAACACCAATCGTGCCGAACGCGCTCCAGAATGTTTTGTGCCTTTGCGCTATGCTGTCTATGGTGTCGCGGAAGCGCTTGGTGCGGCGCATCAGCAGGATGCCTGCGGTAAATTTGATGTTCTTCCTGTCCTTGAAGATTATTGACGCTACTATGGAAATGAAGGCCAAAAACGAGAAAACGTTAAGATCGATGAAGCCGGCACTGAACAGCAGAAAGAGGCTGAATAGTATGAAACCTAGTATGAAGTAAACTATGCGCATCCTAACTTTTATGGCCAGCGAATATTAATAAAAGTTCCGCTGCGTATAAATCATGATGGACGCGCAGATAGAGTTCTACACCTGGGCTGACAGGATAGCCGGGGAAATGCAAAAAAGAAAAGTCAAGAAACAGGTAGTTCACGGCATGTGGACGCCCTCCGGCTATTTCCATATCGGAAATGCAAGAACTGAACTGCTCATACCGGGGCTTGTTTTCCAGGCATTGGAAGACGCTGGAACACACGCTAAATTCAATTTTTTCGTGGACGATGCAGACGATCTGGATGCAGTGCCTGCCGGACTGAATCTTAATGCTGAAGATTTCAAGGAACATCTTGGAAAGCCCATATACGAAGCACCTTCTCCCGATTATAGCCATGAAACGTGGGCGGATTATTTCACCGCTGAGATAAAAGACGTGATGCACGAATACGGACTGAGGCCAAAATGGCACTCTTCTTATGAAAATTACCACAAAGGGCTTTATGATGATTCGATAACAACCGCCCTGAACAGCGCAAGGAAGATAAGGGATATCTGGGTAAAGATAACAAGGTCTGACAAGCCTGAAAACTGGCTGCCTGTCATTGTAAAATGCGAAAACTGCGGCAGGTCAGGCACAACAAATGCAACCGGCTGGGACGGCAAACATCTTTCTTATTCATGCACGCAAGACCGCGAATATGCCAAAGGCTGCAGGCATGAAGGGCGGGTTATACCAAAGAAGGGCAATGTAAAATTACCATGGAGACTGCATTGGCCGGCGACATGGAACATATTCAAAACGACATTTGAATCGGCCGGCAAAGATCATTTTGCCGCCAGCGGATCGGTAGACACAGGAAAGGTTTTTTCGGAAGAGATTTTCAAGTATGCTCCGCCTCTTCTCGTAGGCGGGGAATTCGTTCAGATAAAAGGGAAAAAAATATCCGGATCAAAAGGAAATGCAATATCGCTGAAGCAGTGGCTGGAATTTGCAGAGCCTGAACTGCTGCGGTTCATGATGATTTCCTACCAGCCGCAGACAGTCATTGAATTTGACCTGGAATCAAACAAGCTTTTCCTGCTTGCCGACCGCTATGACGAAGCAGAAAGCGTTTATTTCCGTGAAAAGTCTCTAAATGAAAAAAGGGACAGCCAGCTGAAAAGGGAATACATGCTTTCTCAGACAAAGAAGCCTGCCAAGATGCCGCAAATCAGCTATTCAATCGCTTCCATGATTTCCCAGGTATACGCAGGAAGAAGCACGGAAGAGATAATAAATCTCCTGGAGTCAATGGGTGCCATAAAGAACCCTGGCAAAAAAGACACCGAGAGAATAGCCAGGAGACTGCAGCTGGCAAAAACATGGGTTGAAAAATACGCGCCTGAGGAAATGAGAATCAATGTCAGGGAAACAGCAAGCAAAGAATTTGTTTCCTCTTTGAATGAAAACGAAAAGAAAGCGCTGGCTCAGCTGGCAAGCGAACTTGACGCATACAAGAAAGAAGGGGAACTGCAGTCGCGCATATATGAAATTGCCAGGGAAAACAACGTCGAGCCCAAGAGGCTCTTTGGCATCTGCTACCAGCTTCTCATAGGCCGGGACTCAGGCCCGCGTCTTGGGCCTTTCATAATAACGATAGGGAAGGATAAAGTTAAGGGGCTTTTTGGCCGGGCAATAAATTAAGCGCCTTCTTCGTAAGCAACATCGTCGCGGTAATATTTGTTGGGATATCTTACACTCTCAGCGTTTGCAAGAACTTTTGCCTTGGCTTTCTTCGGATCTTCATCAGAAGCAACCAGCATCATGACCCTTCCACCGCTTGTAATGTGCGTTTTTCCGCCGTCAGGGGACATTACTCCACCTAAAAGAACGCCCACATCCTCGTCAATCTCATCCAAGCCTTCAATCGGATAGCCTTTTTTGTAATTTGGGTCGGGATAACCTGGACGGCCATCAACAGGGCCTGAAACAAGAACAATGCCAATAGTAAACTTTTTAACAAGGCCTGCGTCTCCCGGTTCGATTGTTCCGTCAATAACGCCATTCATGACCTCATAAACATCCTTTCCGTCATCCGAGACTTCTGATTCAGGGCTGCCTGGTCTGACATTGATCTCTACGACCCGCGGATTGCCCCTGTTATCTATCATCAGCGCTGTATACATGACACCGCAGTATTCTATGCCCCTATCCATCAAGCCGCTGAATATCGGCAATAGAATCCTGTCATGAACGTTCCGGGAAACTTCTTCCGTGCAGAAAGAAGGCACAGAATATGCAGCCATCCCGCCTGTCTGGTCGCCAACGTCGCCCTTAGCTACCATGCCGCCTGCAGCATCTTTCCTGTATATCTCGCCAACACGCTTGTAGTCTTTTGAAAGCTTCTGCCGCAGAAGAACCGGATTTCTTCCTTCAGGCGGACGCGTGTTCATAAAAACATGATCGCTGGCTTCTGTTCCAAGCATTGTATCTTCTATGACAAGAAGTTTTGCAGAATCGCCAAATTCTTTTTTGGCTCTGTAAATTGCAGCCATCGCTTCTGTGCTATTTCTTGCATGCAACGCACCTTTGCCTAACGCCGGACCGGAAACCTTGACATATTTATCAGGAGGTTCGGAAAAAACATGGGTGCCCGCTTTCTCCGCACTTGCAAAAATCCCGAAATCTGCCGTGGGCACTCCCCATTCAGTCAAGTAACACTTTGCGATTGCTTTCTGGCGCTCCAATTCAGCGCCAATGATGCCGGGCCCGAAGAATCTTATTCCATTGTCGCGAAACGTGTCTGCCATGCCTTGAAACAGATACTGCTCCATGCCTGTAGTTGCAAATTGAACGCCGGCTTCTTTTGCAAGTGCCAGATAATCTCCTGGGTTTTTAAGCTGGTTGTAATCCAAGCCTTTTACGACCTTATCAAGCGAATAAGCGCCTGCATTACCAGGAGCCCAAATAATTTTTCCAACATGAGGTGAGGCATTAAGTGCCTTAGCCATCTTGTGTTCCCTTGTGCCAGAACCAATAAGCATGACTGTGTCAGACATTGGTTTTCTATAACATTAAAATTTAAAATAGTTTGACTGGAAGGGTAGGTTTATAAGGAAGGGAAACCAGTTTCCCTACTAATATTGCGAGGGTAGCCAAGCATGGTCTAACCCTTTCCGGCTCACGCGAAAAGCGTTAACGGAAAGGATTACAGAAAAAGGCGCAAGATTAACTAAGGCGAAGCTTAGGACTAAGGCGTAGCTCAGAGAAGCCGACAGACACACAAAGTGTGTCATACGCTTTGTAAGATACCTTGTCGGTTAGTCCGTTCGTCGGTTCAAATCCGACCCCTCGCATAATGGTCAAAGTTCAGATAAATTTTCCAAACTTAAGAATCCACGAAATCATATACTTGTATGTTTGCAGTAGAACTTTCTCGAAGAGCAAAGAAAGAATTTGATGCTATTTATGATAAAAGAATCGAAGAAGTTCTAAAGTATCTCGAATTTGATCCTGTACCAGCTAAAAGCTATGATGTCAAAAAGCTTGAAGGCTTGAAAGATACTTTCAGAATACGTATCGGCAAAATAAGAATTGTCTATACAATTATATGGAAAGATAAGATTATACTCATATCCAGAATAGAGAAAAGAGGAACTGCTTACGATTAAACGAAGCGTATTGTTTTTCCTTTTTTATACTCTCTCAAAGCTACCCTTACAGCTTTCTTGTCTTCTTTGCTTGCCTTTTCGCTTTTGATGATACGCATTTCTATGGAGATAAGTCTAGATTTAATATCTTCTATCTCTCTCAAGATATTTTGTACTTGTAATGCCATATCTAAAATTGGATGTTGATATATATAAATTGAATGGATTCTGGACTTGCCATTGACAAAGCAAGGCAATTCCTCTGGTCGGCCACACGCATCAAAAACAGTCAGATCTTCCTTGCTGTGGCGATAATGTTTTTTGGAAACAGCCTGAAAGCCTTGGCTTCGCTTCCACGGAGTTCCATGATTTCGAAGCCTGCGGACTCAAGCAGTTTCTGCAGTTCTTTCTGGCCAAAGAGGTAGTAATAACGCATCAGCTTCCTGCCTTCGAAGCTCCATGGAATAAAATCTTCTCTCTTGCCGCGGAACCTCTGCTGATCGCGATTCCAGCACGATATCAGCAATTCGCCGTTCTTTTTCATTGCCCTGTGCAGTTCTTTCAGCGCTTTCTTTCTGTTTTGCTTTCCTTCGATGCACTGCAATGTAGAAATGCATATAGCTGCATCAAAAGTTTCATCTTCAAAAGGCAGGCTTGTTAAATTGCCGCATACAAGTCCGGCATCAATGTTTCTTTCCTTCTTACATTGCTTTGCAAATTTCAACATATTCTCAGAAAAATCCAGGCCTACTATCCTGTCTTTAACTTGCTCGAAATTCCTGCCGCTGCCGCAGCCAAGATCAAGGATTAACCCGGAACGCGATTCTAGAAATTGTTTTGTTTCCGGCCACACGCGCTTGCGATACGCTTTCCAGGGTGATGCAAGAACATTCCATACATGCCGCTGGTTCATGAATAAGTTCATTCAATTATCTTTAAGATGCTTTCCCGGATAATTTTATTTCTTCGATACTGTTCTGCCTGCAGTAATCGGCTATTTTTTCCAGGAATTTATTGCCGTATCTCTCAAGTTTTATGTTCCCCACGCCCTTTATTTTCGACAGGCTTTGTGCGCTGCGCGGGAAGAATGTAGCCATTTCCCTGAGCGTGAAGTCGGGGAATATCATATAGGGGGGTACATTTTCTGCATCGGCCAGTGTTTTTCTCAGCGCCCTCAGGACTTCAAACAGCTTATCGTCTGCCGCTGCGCTCATTTGTCTGCCGTCCTGAAGATTCATCTGGATTTCTTTTGTTTTTTCTTCTGGCTTTGTGAGGTTCACGCTTCCGCTGCCGGCCAAGACATCAAAACATTTCTGATTCAGCCTTAAAACTGGGTACTTGTCGCCCACTACACCAATGAAGCCAAGCTGGACAAGCTCTCTTATGAAAACCTGCAGCTGCTTGTGGCTATATTCACTTCCTGCCCCGTGAGAACCTAGCTTGTCGTGACCATAAATGCGCACCCGGTCCCCCTTTCCTTTGCCAACCAATACCGATATTATGTAATTCATGCCGAACCGCTGGTTTGTATCCCTGATGCACGCAAAAATCTTTTTTGCAATCTCTGTCCCGTCGAAAGTTTCTCTTGGCTCAAGGCACGCATCGCACTTTTCACACCGGTCAGCGTGCGTTTCCCCAAAATATCCAAGAAGGAATTTTCTTCTGCACTGCGTGCCCTCGCAAAATCTTGTCATTTCGCCAAGCTTTTTGTAGGCTATTGATTTCTTCTGCCGGTTCTTTGATTTTTCTATAAGCGCTTCAATCTTTTTCCTGTCGCCATAGCTGAAGAAAAGAATACAGTCGCTGTCCAGCCTGTCCCTCCCGGCTCTTCCTGTTTCCTGGTAATAGCTTTCAATATTTTTTGGCAGATCATAATGTATTACATAGCGCACATTCGGCTTGTTTATGCCCATGCCAAACGCTACTGTCGCCACTATTATTTCTGCATCGTCTTTTATGAACATCTCCTGGTTTTTAGATCTTGTTTCTTTTGGCAGCCCGGCATGGTAGGGGAGCGCGCGAAAACCCTCTTCCTGCAGTTTCCTGGCAACTTTTTCCGCGGAGCTGCGGCTTTGGCAGTATATTATACCAGAGTCTTTCCGGTGCTTGCTTAGATAAGACAGTGTCTGGCCGTATGCGTCTTCTTTTGGCCGCACATAATAAAAAAGATTCGGCCTGTTGAAACTGGCTTTGTATATCCTTGGCGCAGAAAGTTTCAGCGCCTGTATTATGTCGTTCTGCACGTCTGGCACGGCTGTCGCAGTAAGGGCAACTATAGGCACGTGCGGGAGCGTTTCCCTGAGTATTCTGAGTTTTCTGTATTCCGGCCTGAAGTCATGGCCCCATTCTGATATGCAATGCGCCTCATCAACAGCAAACAAGACTATCTTTAGCGTTTTTAGAAAACCAAGAAAATCAGGCGACGTGAGCCTTTCCGGAGCAATGTACAGCATTTTATCCCTGTTTTCAAGGAGCCTGATTTTTATGCGCTCTATCTCCTTTATGCTCAGGGAGCTGTTTATGCAGGACGCCCCGATGCCGTTAACCCTCAGGCCGTCTACCTGGTCTTTCATCAATGCAATAAGCGGCGATATGACAACAGTTATTCCGTCTTTCATGACAGCAGGCAGCTGGTAGCAGAGGGATTTTCCGCTTCCCGTGGGCATGAGGACAAAAACGTCTCTCCCGGCAAGAACGTCATTTACTATGCTCTCCTGCATAGGCTGAAAGTCGGAATAGCCAAAATGTTTCTTCAGTGCTTCCGTTGAATTCTGCATAAGTAAATTCAAATCACATCTTTTTAACATAGAACAAAGCTACGAAATGAAAAAGAAAAGTGTCAATATCTTCCCATACTCTTATCGATCTTCAACGCCCAGTCTTCTACGCCGCCTTTCATGGATACGGCATTGAAACCCATTTGTTGAAGAAAGGCTGCGGCCTTCAGGCTTCTGTTTCCTGTATGGCAGTAAACGATGATTTTCTTTTCCTTCGGCAATTCATCCAGGCGCGATTGTATTTCTCTCATTGGTATATGCACGTCGTTTTCGATGACGCATATGTCCCGTTCCCAGTTCTCGCGGACGTCAAGTAAGACAGCACTATCTCTGGAAATCATTTCTGAAGCTTCTTCTACGGTTACTTCCATTTCGTTCATATTTTTACCCAAATGCCCGCATCAATAATTTTTAGTGGCTTTTAGCTTTCCATCTGCATTCTAGGTGACTACATTTTCATGATTTGTAGTCACCACTTTTGCTAGTTTCTTTATGGGCGAGCTGCGCTCAGCCGCAGATGAACCCAGGGGTTCAAATCTTATGCTCTCGGCGGGATTTGAACCCGCGTCCGCGGCGCTTTCCAAGCTTCTGGGTTCTTTCTTTTCCCAGGGGTTTTCTTTCTTGCAAGAAAGAAAAGGCCTTTGAGAGGCCGCCATCCTTGACCGGGCTAGACTACGAGAGCAGTTGAAGCATATACAGCTTTTTAGCACATTTAAATGCTACCTTAAATGTTATTTTTATTAATGAATAAACAATCGAAAGTTGTTCAAGAAGGCTACAATAAATTAGCGAAAAAATACAGCAAGGAAAGACATCGTTACGTTAATGATGCTCTCTTGAAACTATTTGCAAAACATGTAAAGAAAGGCTCGAAAGTTCTTGACTTAGGCTGCGGTGCTGGCGTTCCTATTGACAGGTTTTTAGTAAAGAATGGTTACAAAGTAACTGGCATAGATTTCGCAAGAAATATGCTAAAAGCCGCAAAGAAAAATGTCCCTCGAGCCAGATACATTCAGATGGACATGACAAAGATGAAGTTTAGACCTGACTCATTTGATGTTGCAGTGTCTTTCTATGCCATCATTCATGTTCCGAAAGAAAAGCATGCAAAGTTATACAAAGATCTGCACAAAATCCTAAAGTCCGATGGCATTATTCTCGTAAACGCAAGCGGCCATAAAAAATGGGAAGGCTATGGAGATTTTATTGATACTAGAATGTTCTGGAGCCACTATGCTCCTGCCAAAACATCAGGAATACTAAAAAAGTCTGGTTTCAAGATTCTATGGCATAGAGTTCTGGAACTTGGCGGCGAAAAACAGTTCTGGGTACTTGCTAGAAATAAGAAATGAATTACTTCTTCCTGTAGCCAAATATTTTATCATAGCGTTTATGATCAATGATTTCCAGAACAAAGCATAGTATTTCTACTTGATCACCTTTCAGCGTATATAGCATTCTCCAGTAGCCGACAAGATCAGCAACCCATAGATTGTCAACGAGATAGCCACTTTTCTTTACAAGTGTCTTTGGAACAGGGGCGCCGTATTGTGGGTTGGCTTTGATTAATTCGATTTTCTGTTTTATGGACTTGAGCAATTGCTGATGCTCTGAGTTTTGTATGTCATTTGCTTGTTCCTGTCCAACGATCTTATTGAGGTTCTCGAATTCCTCGGCGGCATTCCCGATAAGCTGAACACGGACAGGCTTCATTTCGAACACCAAGGGTGTTTGAAAGAAATGCATTTATGAAATGAATAGCATTTCATATCTCTATCACTTTGCTCTTCTCGATAAACCTGAGGAATTTTGAGTTCTTGTTCTCTATCCATGATATGCCTTTTGGTCCTATGAGGATAGAGCCTTTGTCTTCCAAGTAAGCAAGAATAAGCCTGAGCGTCTGGTCCATTATTTTCTTTTTTAGTTTGCGTTTTAGCTCCTCTAGTGAAACAGGACCATCTGATTCCTTCAGGGTCTTCTCAACCATTAAGACAGTCTTAAGAGTAGGCCAGTGATGCATGTTGTTTTCTAGTCTTATGTTTACCGACTTCTTTGTTTGCGTGTTTGCCACAGACATAAAGGTTAATTATAGATACAAGTATATAAATATATATGTATATAAGTGTATATGTATTTTAGAAACTGGGATGCATTTGAACGATTTTAAAATCTGCCGCCGAAGCGCTCGAGGAAGGCATCGTGCCATTGCGGATACTCGCCTGCTATGTAAACCATCAGCACCCTGTGCTCTGAGGGTTCGCGGAGTATGAAAGCCGTGTCCGTGATTATCCATTGCAGTAATTCCCTGAACCGGTCTTCAGGAATGCGCATTATCTCGTTCTTGCCCATGTTCTGCAGGGCTTCGCGGAAAATCTGCTTTTCCTTTGTATCTGAGGCCAAGTCAATGACAGGCCCTTCTGATTCTACAGGCATTTCATTGTTTTCAGGCATATCTATTACTAGCATCGAAAGATTTTAAAACGGATTCAGGAAAATGCTATACTCTTGGTGTTT
>JAGVVX010000030.1 GCA_018304565.1 Candidatus Aenigmatarchaeota archaeon | reverse complement strand
AAATCGATGATCAAGCTCAAGAACGGGCTTGACGCTGATCTGCGCGTCGTGCCTGAAAGAAGCCTGGGCGCGGCTTTGAATTATTTCACAGGGAGCAAGGAGCACAACGTTGCCTTGCGCACAATAGCTATAAAAAAGGGGATGAAACTTAATGAGTACGGCTTGTTCAGGGGCCCGAAGTTTACTGCCGGCAAAGACGAAGAGGGATTGTATAAGGCCCTGGGCTTGCATTATATCGAACCTGAAATCCGCGAGAATACAGGAGAGATAGAAGCTTCTCGGAAAAACATTCTTCCTGATTTAATAAGCTGCGATGACCTCAAAGGAGACCTGCAGGTGCAAACAACCTGGACAGACGGCGCAAACAGCATTGAAGAAATGGCCCTTGCAGCGAAACATCATGGGCTTTCTTACATAGTGATAACAGACCATACAAAATCGCTGGCAGTAACCGGCGGCTTGGACGAGAAAAGATTGGTGCAGCAATCAAAGGAGATAGACAAGCTCAACGACAGACTGGACGGCATAACGGTGCTGAAGGGCGCGGAAGTAAACATAATGAAAGACGGGTCGCTCGACATAGACAACTCGGCCCTCCGGGAGCTGGATGTTGTCGGCTTTGCGGTGCATTCGCTTTTCAAGATGCCGAAAAAAGAAATGACCGAACGGATAATCAAGGCGATGAACAACGGGCATGCAGATATTTTATTTCATCCAACCGGCAGGGAGATTGGCAAACGCCCGCCTTTCGACATAAGCATTGAAAAGATGATTGATGCTGCAAAGGAAACAGGCACTGTGCTGGAGATAGACGCTTATCCCAGCCGATTGGATCTCAAGGACGAGCACATAAGGCTTGCAATTAAAAATGGCGTGAAGCTCTCGATCGACAGCGACGCGCACAACGCGAATCACTTCCGCTTCCTGGAATTCGGCATCGCCCAAGCGCGCCGCGGATGGGCTGAGAAGAAAGACATAATCAATGCCTGGCCCCTCGACAAGATGAAGAAGATGCTGAAATAGGTAATTAGTTAGTAATGTTTTCGTAATGTCTTCTAATTAATAAATAGTTTGGGTTGGATAGAAAGATCGATGAGAAATTTTACTGACAGATTGATTGACGAAATTGACAAATACGACAATCCCTCTTGTATTGGCCTTGATCCGCGCATTGACGAGATTCCAACTTTTTTGGCAGAAGCGGCTATGAAAGAATGCGGCGTGAAGCCGGGAGACATTAGCAATGCTGCCTGGGCAGCTTCTGCAAGGGCAATAGAAATGTTTAATGAAAGGCTAATAGACGCAACTCATGATCTTGTCCCTGGCTATAAATTGCAGTGGGCTTTTTACGAACCTTTCAAGGAGCATGGTGTAAGGGCTTTCGAGAAGACGGCAAATTATGCAAAATCCAAAGGAAAGATAGTGATTGGTGACGGCAAAAGAAACGACATAGCGGATACTGCAGAAGCATATGCGGACGCGCATCTGGGTGTCGTTGGTCTCGTGACTGGTGTTTATGTTTCCGGTCTTAATGAAGATGCGTTAACTGTTACTCCTTACCTAGGGTCTGATGGATTGAGGCCTTTCATAGACGTCTGTAAAAGATTTGGAAAGGGAATATTTGTCTTGACAAAGACATCTAACAATTCTGGAGTTGAAATCCAGGACCTGATGCTTGCTGAAAATCATGGCGGCAGGAGAGTTTTTGAACAAGTCGCGCTTAAGGCAGAAATATTAGGCCGTGATCTTCTAGGAAAACGCGGGTATTCAAGCGTTGGAATTGTTGTTGGTGCAACTGGAAATACTCCTGAGGAATTAAGACAGCAGGCAAAGAGAATCAGAGAACTAAATCCTTTCGCAATAACTCTTGTACCAGCTTATGGCCAGCAAGGAGGAACTGCAAAAGATACTGTCCCCGCCTTTACTGGCGAAGGGTATGGTGCCATAGTCAATAATTCTAGAGGAATCATGTTCGCTTATCAGAGAGAGCCGTACAAAGACAAATATAGGTCGGAAGAATTTGAAAAGGCTGCACGAGATGCTGCGCTTGCTATGAAAGATGATATGAGAAATACTTTGAAAGCGGCAGGATTTAGGAGATGGGTTTAATGGTTTTCGATCAACAGGCGTATGGGGAATTTCTTGTTTCTAACCGTGTTGTAGGCCTCTTAGAAGATCCGATTGTACTAAGATCCGGTGGTTTAAGTTATTGGTATGCAAATTTCCGCACTCTGTTGGGTGATTTGAGAAACGTTGACAGGGCCGCAGGATTTATATACGACTTTTTGGAAGATAGAAAAGTTAAACCTACAAATGCTTTTGCTGTTCCTGAAGGGCCGAAAGAATTTGCAAGTGCCGTGAATAGATTATTAAGGGATGCAGGCGACGGGCAAGATTTATATCATAAAATTGTTTCAGCAACAAGTCTTCGTGCAGGATATAAAAGTCACGGAAGTCCTCTTGACAGGTATTCTGTGGGGCCTTTGTCGCCGTCAATGAAGCCGGTGTTAATAGAAGATGTTAGCACAACAGGCAATTCATCTACAGAATACGTTATGAACTTGCAGGAACAGGGTATACCGATACTGCTCCTTTTATCGATGCTGAACCGGCAGGAAAGAAGAAAAGATGGCAAAACGGTCAAACAGCTTGTTGAAGATAACTATGGAGTAACATATGCTGCCATGGCAGCGGCCGAAACAGTATTACCGGTGGCAGTAGATATGTTAAAGCCCGGCGAAAGAATTTTGAAAGGTCTCAGGGAAGAATTCAGAGACCACGAAAGATACATAGCAGAAATCCGTATATGACAGATTTAAAGATTATTTCTTAACGTAGCTTATGCCAAAAAGATACGACCTTGTTATCTTTGACGCAGACGGCACGCTGATCGACAACAGGCATGCCATCCGGTCAAATTTTAATTACGCGCGGCAGGCGCAGGGCTATCCGCCTTTGCCGGAAAGCGAAATAGACGCCATGATAGGCACGCCGCTAGTAGAGATGTACGGGAGAACACTGCCAGAATCTGCCCGCCACCTGGCGCCGCAAATGGCCAAAATGCACGCTGAACGCTACCTTACTAATTGTGATAAAGGCATTGTAATCCTGGACGGCGCTGTTTCAACGCTGGAATATCTGCGGCAGAACGGTTTCAGGTCGGCGGTGGCTACTACGAAGTCGACTGGCGGCGTGCGGCAGCTCTTCCAAAAAATAGGGCTTTATGATCGTTTTGACATGGTGGTTGGCGTGCAGGACGGTATAAAACCGAAGCCACATCCTGACATGATTCACCATATCTTGGAGCAGCTGCAAATCGGAAAAGAAAGGGCTGTATTGGTCGGCGACACGCCGACAGACATTGAAACGGCAAGAAACGCCGGGATACAGGTAATTGTTGTAACAACCGGGGTAAAATTAGGCTTCGCAGATTTCAGGGAAATACGCGCCATGCAGCCCGATCTTATAGTTCCATCTTTGCCTGACGTGGTTGATTATCTATACACAGGATGAGATTATCATATCTTCTTAATATACCACCGACTAAAGTCGGTGGTTTGCAAGAAGGACTAAAGTCCTTCTGCACAGAAGGAACGTAGTTCCTTCTTGTGTGAGAAGATGTGATCCCAGAAACATTGTATTTCATCTGCTGTCTAATTCATGGAGAGCGAAGCTCTCCTGAATTTCTCAAAGGACTTCTTAAAAGTCCTTTGCAGAAAAGACAGCAGTTTTCAATGTCTCTGAGGATAATTTAAGCCTAATTCTTTATTGTATTCTGATGTATTCACCTGAAGAACTCGAAAAAGCCAAGCAGGCGGGCCGCATCACCGCCGAGGTTCTTGAAGCAGCAAGGGGTCTCGTGAAGCCCGGTGCAAAGCTGCTTGACATAGCCGAGAGAATAGAAGCAATGATGCGCGAGAAAGGAGCCGAGCCTGCCTTTCCAGCAAATCTTTCCTTGAACAGCACAGCTGCGCATTACACGCCGCCGAAGAATGATGCAACGATAGTGCAGGAAAATGATATTATCAAGATAGATATAGGTGCTCACATAGACGGCTATGCAGGCGACACGGCAATAACCATCTGCTTCAACAAGGATTACGGGGAAATGGCAGAAGCTTCGCAGCGCGCGCTGGAAGAAGCGATAAAAGAGTGCAAGCCAGAAGCAAGGCTTGGTGATTTATCGGATGCCATTGAGAATACCATAACGAGCTATGGCTACAAGCCTGTAAGCAACCTGACTGGTCATGGTATCGAACGCTATCACCTGCATGCTGACCCGCAGGTGCCAAATGTGAAAACTGCAACGAATTACAGGCTGCAGGAGAATCAGGTTATTGCCATAGAGCCGTTTGCAACTGACGGCGCAGGGCGCATAAAGGAATCTGAGCAGGTTTTTATTTACATGCTCCTAAAGCCTGTAGCTGTAAGGAATCCTGATGCCAGAAAGATTCTTGATTTTGCGCAACAATTCAACGGCCTGCCTTTCGCTGAGCGCTGGTTGCCTGTAGACTCTCAAATAAAGCTAAGGATAGCGATGAAAGAATTGCGCGAGCGCAATGCGATATATAATTATGCAGTACTTAAGGAAATTGAGGGCGGAATGGTCTCCCAGTTCGAGCATACAGTGATCATACAGGATCCGCCGATAGTCACGACAAGAGTCTGAGTCTGGGTTCTTGGCCGCAGATAACAATATAAAAGCTTCCGACACACTGTTAAAATAGATGGTGTATATGATCCTGATAATTGACAACGGCAAAGGGGCGCAGGAAGTATCTGCATTCTTGAGGGTGAAAAACTCTGTAGTGAAGCCGAACCAAATAACTGCAAAGGCTGCAGGCTACGTGATTTCTGACGGCAAGCTCAGCAAGGACTCGCAAAAAATTATAGCGGACCTGCTGAAAAAGACAGACAAGCCCGTGCTGGGCATAGGCCTTGGTCATGCATACGTTGCTGCAGCCTTCGGTGCAGCAATCAAGGAAAACAAGAGGCCTCATAAACAAGACAGTGTTGCAATAAAGAAGCCGTGCCCGCTGCTTCTGGATCTCAAGAAGGTTTTCACTGTCATGGATGAATGCAATTACATATTCGAGGAACTTCCAGAAAACTTTTCTGTTGCCGGCTCGTCATCAAAGCACGAGTTTGAAGTTATACAGCATGCTGAAAGCCCTTTCTTTGGGGTGCACTTCAATCCGGAGCTTGGCATGGAAGGCAGAAAGGTATTGGACAACTTCTCTCGCTTCATCAATATGTGGGAGACGCACCACAAATAAAAAATTTCTTTTGCTTTTATTTTATCCGATGTAGTCAAGATCGTCTACTTCAATTACTTGGACCTGTTTATTGCCCGGATGCCCGCCCGGATAAAGCAGATAGGGAAAGAATTTTCTTATGTCAAAGCTTATCTGGGTTGCAGGATGCTCATCGCCAAAAAGGTGTTTACAAATTTTGAATGATAGCTGTCTTGTTTCTGTTTCGTTTACGTAACCCAAACTGTGCAAATATTCGTGAAGCAGTACAGAGAACAAGTAAGGTTTGAACAATGCAGGTTCCGTCTCCATTATTCTTCTCAGAGGCGTTGTGTTAAGCATGATTATGTTTGAGCCGACAGGGTAGAATGCGCTGAGCAGGGCACCATCCTTGTTGCCCATCTCTGCAAGTCCTATATCAATCCCTGCCCTGCTCTCCCTGAGCGTCTTGTCGACACATTCTTTGACAAATCCAAACACTTCTTTCAAAGAATTGCATTTTTCGAGTTCTTCGACTAGATGGTTTTCTGACTTGAGGCATAATATTTGTTGCATGTTCATCACAAATACTTCTGAACAATACTATACGGCGATTCTGCAATAAGATGCTTGAATCTTCTGGTTCTGTATTCTCTTTTTTCTGCTTCAGTTAAATCTTGGGAGAAGCTTCGCTTCTCCGAGATTCCAAAAAGCTAACGCTTTTTGAGAACTTAACCCCAATCCGGTGCTGCTTCCGATGCCGTCGAGTTCCATATCAATAATGCGGTTTGTGTGTATTACTGCAATGTAAAATCCTGAAACCACTTCTAAAAACCGCTTTCCTGACATTCAATTACCCCGTGTATGAGACCTCTTCTTCGATTTTCTGCGCCTTCCGTTTCTTCATTATTGATTCGTAGAAGGCGTTCATGTCTTCTGTGACAGAGGGCTTTACATATTTCAGCGCGGCGGCAAAATCGCGATTTGTAACAATATCGGCGTCTAGGTTCCTTCTCATGGCATTGATAGCGGCTTCCCTGACAAGGGCTTCCAGGTCTGCGCCTGAGTAGCCTTCCGTATCTTGCGCAAGTTTTTTGAGATCTACGTCCTTCGTTAGTGGAACGTTTACCGTATGCACCTTGAGTATTTCATATCTTGATTTTTCCTGGGGCGTCGGTACAAGAACTTGCCTGTCAAACCTGCCTGGTCTCAGAAGAGCCGGATCTATTATGTCCGGTCTGTTTGTTGCAGCTATCACGACAACGTCGTGTAAATCCTCAAGCCCGGATATTTCTGCAAGAAGTTGTGAAACCACGCGCTCAGTGACGTTCGACTCGGATCCATAGCTCCTTCTGGGTACAAGTGCATCTATCTCGTCGAAAAATATAATGCACGGTGCGACTTGCTTCGCCCGGCGGAAAACGTCCCTTACATGATGCTCGCTTTCGCCTACCCACATTGAAAGAAGTTCGGGGCCTTTTACTGAAATGAAATTAGCTCCGCTCTCGTTTGCGACTGCTTTTGCAAGCAGTGTTTTTCCGCATCCCGGCGGGCCATAAATCAGCACGCCTACGGGCGGCCTTATGCCAAGCTTTGTGAAAGACTCCGGGCGCTTCAATGGCCACTCAACGACTTCTTTCAGTTCCTGCTTGATGCTTTCCAAGCCGCCGATATCATCCCACTTTACCTTCGGGATTTCTATGAGGACCTCTCTCATGGCCGAAGGCTCTACCATTTTCAGCGCATATTCGAAGTCTTCCTTGTTGACTATAAGTTTTTTCAGAACGTCCTGGGGAATTGGCTTGTCCTCGCGCATCGCTTCCATGTCAGGCAGCACCCTGCGCAATGCGTGCATGGCTCCTTCCTTGCACAATGCATTAAGATCTGCTCCTACATAACCGTACGTTATCTCGGCTATCTTGTCCAGCTCCACGTCTTTTGCAAGCGGCATTCCTCTTGTGTGAATCTGGAGTATCTCCATCCTTCCCTGCTTGGATGGAACGCCAAGTTCTATCTCCCTGTCGAATCTTCCCGGCCTTCTCAATGCAGGGTCCAGTGAGTTGGGTATGTTTGTGGCGCCTATGACTATTACTTTTCCCCTTGACTTCAGCCCGTCCATTAGCGTAAGCAGTTGCGACACCACTCGTTTTTCTACTTCGCCTTTTACCTCTTCCCGCTTCGGTGCAATAGCGTCTATCTCGTCAATGAAAATTATGCTTGGAGAGTTCTTGTCTGCCTGCTCGAATACCTTCCTTAAATTTTCCTCCGATTCTCCATAAAATTTGGAGTTATGCAGTAAGAAATACGGCGCACCAGTGAAATTATCTTTGTCAACAGTAAAGTCGTATAGATCTTGAAAGTCTTTGTAATGCGTGCTTTGTAAGGTTATTGTTTCCGTAAACATAATAATCGTGATTCCTATATTGTTTGTATGGGAGCTGTTTAATTGCTGCTACTAGTGATGAAGCAAAAGGGACATTCTCGAATTCTTTTGCTCTTTTTACCTTTCTTATTTGTTGTAGCTTTTCTCCTTTGCCTGTTGTTGCAAAGTCGGCAAATTTTAATCTTCCTTCGTAGCCACGCACAACAAGCTTGTGCATCAGTCCTTTTGGCGTTTTATGCTCCTTGAGGCACGTTGAAATTCCAAGTTTTATTTGAATCAAAGCTTGAAACTGTTGTAAGAATTCCCTGTTCTTACTGTACAAGATAGGAGTTGGATAATCCATTCCTTTTATTTTAATGATACTGACAGTACCATCACCCTCAAAATAAGCATTCACAAATGCTTCGATTTCTTTTCTAGGTAGTTTGAAAAAATATCCCGGAATCACTACTTTATTTGCATTTGTAAAGCCTGCTAATTTCATGTATTCAATAAGTGTCTTTGAATAAACTGATATCTTTTCATCGTCTTCGTGGAAATGAGTTATATCAAAAAGCATTGAACAGAGTTCCTTGAATCTGTTTCGCAGTCTATTGTCTATATTTGCAAACGATATACCATCTCCTCTTTTATCTATGCTTCCTTCCGAGACGACAAATCCAAAGAATTCCATAAGTTCTGGAGAAGTTGTTTCAGGCAATTTAATGAAATTGCTTCTTGACAAGTTCCTATTTTTGATAGCGTATTTGCCGTCTTTTTTAACCAGGTTCTTTATACTTCCAATATTTAAAACGAAACTTGTTTCTTCAGTTTTTACTTTATTCAGTCTTGCAACAAAGCCGCCTTCCTTAAGTTCGGTTACTCTTTTCCAGATAAGCGTTCCATTTTCGTAAACCAAAAATGGTTGGTTATGCGATGTTGTTAGCTTGTTGCCGTCGCTTAATGATACATTGTAAGAAGGTGCATTAAGTTTGGCTGTATGAGTTATATGTGCTTTGACAATCTTTCCTTCTTTATCTATGGCAAAAGTAGAAACAGGTTCTTTCAGCTTCTTTATTTGCAGCTTGCCAGTTTCCTTGGTCTCACCTTCTTTTTCAAAGATTTCTTGGGCTTTTACGAATCCGTTTGGGTTCGTAAGTATAGGTGTGTCTGCGCCTACGCACATTACCTCCGGACCATTGATAACTAAGAATCTAGCACCCGATTCGTTGGCAACAGCTTTTGCAAGAAGCGTCTTTCCGGTGCCGGGCGGCCCGTGCAGCAATATTCCTCTCGGCGGCTCTATTCCCAATCTCTCAAAGAGCTCGGGATGTTTCAGCGGCAGCTCTATAAGCTCCCGCACTTTCTTGACTTCTTCATGCAGGCCTCCAAGGTCTTCATATGTTACTTCCGGTATCTTATCTTCCTCTAACGGCTTCGTGGCCTTACCGTGCCTTTCGGTTCTGTGCTGACTACAACGAATTTTTCCTCGCCGAATGGCGTGAAGAAGAATTCTCCGAAATCCACCCCGAAGAATTGCTCGAAAAGGGTTGTCTGTGTTTTCCTGTCTTGCACAACAGGGTTTGGTATGATTATATCGCCGACGATCAGGGGCCTCATGAGAAGGTTTTGCTTTATCAGGTTGCCGCCCATGTGGATTATGATGCCGCGTCTTGCAGGCGCTATGGTCACGGCCTTCGCTTCTTTTCCGTCCGCTTTGCTGATTTTTACGGGCTCGCTTATGCCCGCGCCGCAGTTCCTCCTTACAAGGCCGTCCATGCGTATGATATCCAGGCCTATATCGGCCGGATAGGACCTGACGGCAATGGCGGCTGTCTTTCGTTTGCCCTCGAGTTCTACTATATCGCCTTCCGTGACGCCCACGCGCTTCATGTCGCGGGCAGAGATCCTTATAATGCCTCTGCCGAAGTCTCCTCTTTCAGTGAGTTCTCCTACCTTAAGCCTTATTTCCTCGCCCATATCTACTCACTTATTTTCCTGTTTTTATTTAAAAGCTTGTCAAATTCCATCATGACCTCGTACATCTCCCATTCTATCTTGTCTTCCCACTCCTGGAAGTACTCTTCAACCTTTTTCATGTTCTCCATGGCGACTGCAAAGACCGAATCGGAAATC
>JAGVVX010000040.1 GCA_018304565.1 Candidatus Aenigmatarchaeota archaeon | reverse complement strand
TTAAGCAGGTTCTGGACCATGCCTTTTCCCATTGTACCTATTCCAATGAAACCTATTTTGACAGGCTGCAAATTCTTCACCTTCTAACATCAGAGTTCAAACCTTTAAGTCCTTTCCAATATAAATTTATTTGGATATTTTGTTTGTTCTTGACGCAGAAAGGTGTTATCTATGGCACTCGAGGAACAGATGCGCGTTGAAGTCAGGCGCCTTGAAAAAGAGATCGTTCTCATTGACGAAGAGCTTGCAAGGCTTTACAAAAGGATAGAGCATGCTCTGGCGCTGAGAAAGAAAAAAGGGCATGATCTGCGAATTCTAAGGGAAAACTTTGGCGAGCCTGAAGAAGATATAGAGATAAAGCTGAGCTTGGCAAACATACTGAAGGAAAAGCTGCCTACTGAAAACAAATAGCATTGAAGACGGAGCTATTTCTTTTTCTGAAGATTTTTGATGTGCCTTCTTACATGCCTGCCCACATGATGATCCATGTGCCTTACGATATGTTTGTGGTGTTTGTACAGGAAGTAAGCGGCTATAAGCAGCATAGAGGCAAGGAAAATGTTCTCCATGAATGTGAAGCTGCCCGCCACGCTTAAGTATGCGGAACCGAAATACCATCCCAAGAAAGATAGCACAAATATGCGCGGTATCGAGCCAATAAAAGTAGCCACTGCATATTTCTTAATATCAAGGCGCAAAGCACCTGCGAGGAAAGAAACAGGCGACGTTGGAAACACAGGAACTGCACGCAGGAAAGCTATGCTCAGCCAGACCTTCCTGCCCTTCCCTAGTTTTCTGCTGGACTTCTGTACATCATTCCAGTTAAAGTCTACAAAACGGCCAAAACGCTGCAGCAAAGGCTTGCCTCCAAAATAGCCGATACCGTAAACAAAGAAAGAACCGACAACCGTTCCTAATGATCCGGGGATGACAATTGTAAAGAATATCATTGGCAACGCGCTTGAAAGGGGGATACCTGCAGGTATCAGCAGTGCACCGGCTCCCATGATAACAAGCGGCGATGGTATGGGAACAATAACTTCTTCTAGAACAACACCAATGAAAACGCTTATTGGGCCGTAAGCTTTTATCAGCTCAAACAGCCAAACAGCAATTTCCTCGAAAGCCATTGAATCACTTGTTTTTTGCTTCTATTTCTTTGAGCAGCTGGCTGATAAAGTCACCTGGCTTTACATCGAATTTGACTTCTTTGATATCCCTTTTCCGTACAGCAACAGTGCCTTTCTCCTGCTCCTTGTCGCCTATGACTAATATGTAAGGCACTTTCTGGAGTTCAGCTTCCCGTATCTTGTATTGCAGCGTATGATTGCGCGTGTCGCTTTCTGCACGAATTCCTTTTTTCCTCATTTCAGCAACAAGTTTTTCTCCAGCCGCAATATTCCTGTCTGTCACAGATACTACAGCAACCTGGACAGGCGCCAACCACAAAGGCAACCTGCCTTCAGTTTGTTCAAGCAGATACGCAACGAATCTTTCATAGCTGCCAAGTATTGCGCGGTGTATTACAATAGGTGTTTTCTTGTTTCCGCCTGTGTCAACATAAGACAAGCCCAGCCTTTTCGGAACAACAATGTCAACCTGGGACGTTGCAATTGTTTCTTCCTTGTCATGCGCGTTCTTTATCTGCACGTCTATCTTTGGGCCGTAGAAAGCCGCTTCGCCCGTTTCTTCAACAAAGTTTGCACCGAATTCTTTCATTGCCTTTCGTATTTCTTCGCATGCATGATCCCATTCCTTCGGGTCGCCGGTGAATTTATCCGGATTAGTCTTGAAATCCGGCAACGAAAGCCTGAACCAGTAATCTTTGATCCCCATAACATCATAAACGTCCTTGAAAAGCCGCAAGACTTTGATGAATTCGTCCTTGAGCTGGTCAGGCATAACATAGATATGCGAGTCGTTCTGAGTGAAGCATCTTACCCTGATTAAGCCATACGTCACGCCTGACAATTCATTCCTATAAGTCGTGCCTGCTTCTGCAAGACGCAGCGGCAGATCGCGGTAACTCTCAACAAGCTTGCTGTAAATCACGTGGTGGTGCGGGCAGTTCATGGGCTTGAGGTAATATTCTTCCTCTTCTATGGCAACGGGCGCGTACATCGTATCTTTGTAATAAGGCAGATGGCCTGTCTTTTCGTACATGGAACCTCTTGTGATGTGGGGCGTGCTGACATACTTGTAGCCATTCTGTTCTTCAACCTGCCGCATGTACTGCACAAGTATATTCCTCAGCGTCTCGCCTTTCGGAAGCCATAAAGGCAATCCGGGGCCTATATCATCAGAAAGATGAAAGATGCCAAGCTGCTCGCCAAGAATCCTGTGATCACTGGGCAGCAAATCCCTTCTGTCAAGAATTATCTTGCTTGTGGGCTGCTTTTTTTGTTCTTTCGGTTTTTCTGCTTCCTTTACAACCCCGCTTTCCCTGATCTCGCGCGAAAGCTCCGAAAGAGGATGGCCCTTGCATTTCAATGTGAAGCCCTTGTACCAGCCAAAAGGTGCACGAAAGGTTTCGTAGTCCTTGCTCAGCTCTTTTTCTATCTCCTTGAGAAGATGCAAAGCTACCTGCGGCTTTGATGGGCTTGCAGTCAGGTGCACAAACGGGTAAATGACTATTCTTTTCGTCTCAACCTGCTTGGCTACATTCCTGATCTCGCCGGCAGTACTGCCGACTACCTTATCCGTGTCTCCTTCTTCGGAAGAGCAGAAGACAACAAGGCAGTCGTCAATCCTGAAGTGTCTTTTCTCTATTTCCTCTGCGTTAGATATAGCCTTTTTTCTTGGCTCGTATTCTATGAAATCAGAATGAACAAGAAGTATTTTCATCTATCAAACCCACCTACAATGTGGCTTTGATTATATGAATGAAAATATTCTTAAAGAAGAAGACACTGGGATGTCCAGCTAGAGTCTGTATTTATCTCGTCTTTGTTCTTCTAAGTCAGGTCCTTTGTAGTCTTTAGGTCCTATAGTCGCGTATGCGACAGACCACGCAGGTACTTTTTCCTGTACTGGTAATTCTTGACTTTCTTTTTCCATTTTTTTCACCTCGTCGAAGTCTATTTTCTCAAAAAGCGCAGTTTTTTGGAATCTCGGAGAAGCGAAGCTTCTCCCAAGATTTATGCGAACCTCAATATAAAGGTTTCTTTAGTTGATTATGGAGCTTCTCTAATACTGGTTTTGGTACAAAGCCCGAAAATTAGTACAATGTTTGAAATGAAGAACGTATGAAGAACGTTTTCTTTGGATGTTCAATAGTATGAATTATTCCGAGACGTCTGCAATAGTTGGTTGCGAGAATTTTATCACATCTTCTATCTTCAACTCAATAACACGGTTTGTTGCTCCTCCGCCTGCCCAAGCTGTTTGCATATCCAGAACTTTTTCATCCATGAAAATGCGCAGATTTCTATGCCCAATCGGCGGGACTGCACCGACTTCATAGCCTGTAGCTTCTTTTACTTTATCCGGTGAGGCAAGTCTTGTATCGCTTACGCTAAGCAATTTTTTGAGTTTCCTTGTGCTGACGCGATCAACAGCCCGTGCAATAACAAGATAGACCTCATCGGCTGTTTCAAAGACAAGAGTTTTGATTATCTTGTCGTAAGGCACTCCTGCATTGTCTGCCGCCTCTCTTGCAGACTTTGTGCTGTGACTTTCTTTGAACTGATGCCATATTCCATTTTTCTCTAGAAAATGTTCGAAATCCATCATATCAGATTCTTTCAGCTGGCTTATTTAAGATTTATTTTGGAACTAATCTAAAGCTCCTGTACAGCCCCGTGGTGTAGAACCAATCCCTTTCTTGTAAGAAAGGTCTTGGTGGACCCCCAAAGAACATCAAGATATATTACAGAATGGATAGGGACAAAGGTCAAGCATAGTGGGCTTTGGTTGCCAAAACTAAAGACTTTAGCGGGAAACCGCGATGACAAAGGATACCCACTGACAGCAGTTCGAATCTGCTCGGGGCTATTTGGTGAAAGAATGCGCTCTGAAAACGTGAAAGATATAGCAGCGTTAGGCGGCAATCCCGTCTACTTCTTGGTAGGCGGCCTGTTCTGGTTTTTTGGCCAGCCTCAAGTGACATATCAGCTTATTGTAAGTCTTATTCTGTGCTACATGCTTACAACATTGTTTCGCATGGCTTTTTTCAGGCAAAGGCCCCTGAAGCAGCAATACAAAAACTTCCTGGAAAGGATAGATGCATCTTCATTTCCTAGTTTGCATTCGATGCGTGCGGCCGTCATATCTGTGACAATAGGCATGTTTTTCAGCCAGCCGCTAGTCTGGATTCTTGCTGCTGGTGCTGCAGTATCGGCAGCAATAACACGCGTGCTGCAGAAAAGACATTACAAGAGTGATGCAGTTGCAGGATTAATTATCGGGGTTGCCATAGCGGCTGTTTCTCCACTTATACTCAACTGGGTGTTGTGATGATAACCGTACTGCGTTTAGGCCACCGCTTTGGAAGAGACGACAGAATAAGCACGCACTGCGGCCTTGTGGCGCGCGCTCTGGGCGCTGATGCTATAATCTACAGCGGCGACCATGATGGCAGCATGATAGAAGGCTTGAAGAAAACGTCAAAGAGATGGGGCGGCAAATTCAGGATAGGCTATGAAACAAAGTGGAAGAAGATACTTGATTCCAATAAGAAAAAAGGCTTCTGCATCGTGCACGCAACAATGTACGGCCTGCCGCTGCAAAAAAGGATAAAAGAAATCAGAAAAAAGAAGAAGATTCTTTTTGTCATCGGGGGTGAAAAGGTCCCAGGAGAACTCTATTCTTTAGTGAATTATAATATAGCTGTAACAAACCAGCCGCACAGCGAGGTTGCTGCGCTAGCCATATTCATGCATGAATACTTCAAAGGCAAAGAGCTTGGCAGCAAATTCAAAGGCAAAATAAACATCGTTCCGCAGGAAAAAGGCAAGAAAGTTATTGAGTGCTAAGTCTCAACAGCTATTATCATCATAACTGTTAGAATAATTCCTAGAATAAGAAAGCTGTCTCTAAACAAGTAAGATATCAGCATGCTTACCGCCAGGTAAGCCCCCAGCCTTACAAACAGCGACATTTTGTATTTTTCTAATAATAATCTCCTTGATATTCTATTTTAAAATAAACAGATTTACTGCTAAATTCTTAAAACTTTTCTAGAAAAATTTTATCTTGGAATGTTTCTTTTTAAGCTTATTTGCTGTCATAAAATTCATGCTTGATCTTTTTCGACAAGTCAGAGAAGAACTTCGACTAGAAATTGTAAGGAATGGTGAATTAGTAAGACCAATAGTCTATCAAGAATCTGGAAATGCTCAAATGTGCTACAATTCTGGCGGACGAGGAATTGTTTTCCCTTATGAAGACAGGGCAATAAGAGTCAAAGGAATCCTAGATCCTGAAGGCAGATTGACTAGAAGAATTGCAGATTCTCCAAGAAATCAAATAGAAGATGTTAAAAAATTTGCATGTTATAGAGATGGTGATCGTGTGAATGGCAAACCTTTTGGAGTTCTGTTATCAGAAGCTGCCAAACAAGAACAGGAAGCTGTAGATAGGTTGAATTGGTGCTATTGGAAAGCTGGATTAACAAATCCTTACTCTATCTTAGATGTCGTTTCAACAGGCCAGACTCTTGACGGCGGTCCAACAGTCCAACTATACTTTGATCTTCCCAAAGTAGAAGACGATTTGCGTGTTGAAGAATTGAATGGTTTATTCAGAAAGAAGATGAATCGTCTGTCGGCACAGGAAATAAAGGAAAAAGAAGGGGATGTTCTGAAACTTTATCACAGATTCATGCAATGGCATGGTTTTAGCGCAAGATGTTTAACAATATCAAAGTTACTGCCAACACCAGAATCGTTTGTGCCACAAAATTATGTTATATCACATGTTAAAGGCGGTTATGGTTTATTCCGCGTAGACCATACATCTACTGTACCGAAAGACGTTGATGATGAAAAGGCTGTTTTTGAAGAATTATTAAGAAGGATTTCAAAAGGACAATCTGACGGGCCAATATCAACGTTCGGCAACTTGCCAACAGCTGTTGTACTTGCAGCAAACCATTCTGATCAAGTTCCAGTGGACAGTAGATCGCTGTTTGAAAGATGTTATTATTTTGATGGCGTTTTCAGGGCTAGCGATAGATACTTACAAGCTTTGAATATTTTCCATAAGCAATTTATTAACGGTATTCGGTTGCCACAACCAGAACCAATAGAAGAAGAATTCTTTAGGAAAGCACTTGCTGACTAGTCATCACCAGGCAAAAACTCTTTCGGCTTGCCGTCGCGGGTCATTAGCACTACGCGGCTGTCTTCCTTGTGGTCGATTATCTTGTAAGAGCTGTTCTTCTCAATGTTTTCTGCGAAATCAAGGATTTCAGCATCTGTCGGCATCAGCTCGTAAGCCAGTCTCTCGCGGGCGCCGCCGACTGACATGAACGCCTTAACTTCCAGATAGTCAGGTGAAGCTTTGTCTACAATTTCTGCATAGCCTTCGGGGTTTACTAGATTCAGATTCTTCACAAGAGTAAGCCTGATAACAGACCTCTTGAACTGTTCGAGCATAGCCAGCGAAGCCATCAATCTTTCCCAAGCATCATCAAACATCGGCAGCGCTGTCTTCCTCAGCGTCTCATTATCGGGAGCTGCAAGCGTGATGTAAAGCTGCGTTGGCTGCTGATCATTATCAAGCAGGCTTTGCAATCTTTCAGGAAGTGTGCCGTTCGTTACAAGAAAGGCAGTCATTTTCCTTCTGATTATTTCCTCAACAAGACCGCCTATCTTTGGATAGAGCGTTGGTTCACCGGAAAGCGAAATAGCAACATGCTTGGGCATCATGGCGTAGTAAAACTTTTTTGAGTCTGTGTTCGGATTGCCGCCAAACCCTTGCAGCAAATCGCGCTGCGCTTCAATGCACCCGTCTAAAATCTCGCTTGGCTCGTCCCATTCATCTCCCTGCCCGGGCATTGTGTAGCGAAGCGGCCTCCAGCAAAAAAGGCAGTTTTCGCTGCAAACCAGCGCAGTGGGTGACATCTGGATGCATTGGCTCGATTCTATGCCATAGAATTTCTGCTTGTAGCAGTGGCCTTTTTCATTCAGCGAGGACTTGCACCAGCTGCATACCTTTACTGCAGAGTGCTTCCGTCTTCCGACAAACCTGTAGCCGGCTTTTTCCATCTTTTCCATCATTCGCTCGCGGTAAGACTTTGCAGAATTCTGGTTAAAGATCACATTGCTTTGCATTTTTGCTAGTCCGTCTAGCAGATACTTAAAACTTGTTCACTGAGTTTATCTATGGCTTTCAAGCAGAAGCTGGCAAAGGTAACGGGCCTCAAACCGAGCCTAATACCAAGCAGCTACCAGATTCTCGGGGACATAATGCTTCTGAAAATTCCCAACGCTACACAAGCTGAGAAAAATAAGATAGCTCAGGGCGCAATGCTATTGCTGCCTTACGTCAGGAGCGTTTGCGAAATAAAAGAGGTCAAAGGTGAATTAAGGCAGCCTGCTGTAAAGCTTATTGCCGGAGAAAGAACGGAGACTATACATACAGAAAACAGCGTCAAGTATCATCTTGATGTCTCAAAAATCATGTTCTCCAAGGGCAATCTCAATGAACGACAAAGGCTTATCAAAAAAATAAAGAAAGATGAGACAATAGTCGACATGTTTGCAGGCATAGGCTATTTCTCGCTTCCAATAGCTAAGCACACGAAGGCAAAAAAGATTGTTGCAATAGAAAAGAATCTGGACGCATTCAGATTCCTCAAAAACAACATACAACTCAACAGTCTGGCAAATGTGCAAACAATATGGGGAGACTGCAAAGATTTTGCAAAGAGCGTAACAAACTTTGCAGACCGGATTATAATGGGATATTTTCCTGATACAGAGGAATTCCTGCCTTATGCCGTAAGGATAGCAAAAAACAACGCAATAGTGCATTTTCACAACATTTATTCTGCAAAAGACCTGTGGAAGAAGCCTTTGAAGCAGATAGAGGAAGCATGCAGCCAGCAGTCATGTGGCTTTGAGGTCCTCGAAAAGAAGAAAGTAAAGAGCTACAAACCCGGCGTTTTTCATGTTGTTGTAGATTTCAGAATCATCAAGGAATGATCTCGTCAAGATGATGGGCACGCAGAAACCCGTTCGATTTTCTGGCCGGCCTCTTAGAATTGTATTTTGCTTTAAGCACCAGGAATTTTATTCCGCTGGCTTTCGCAGCATTTAATACGTCTTCCCTATCGTCAACAAAAAGTGTTTTTTCATTGTCATAACGGACCGTTTTCTTTAGTCTTTTCCAGAAAAGCTTTTCATGCTTTGCTTTTTTTATGTCAAATTGATTGTAAATTCCGTCAAAATAAGGCATTATCTTGGAATGTGACAGTTTCAAGTCGACATCTCTTGGCTCGCTTGCGGTTACAAGGTATATCTTCTTGTTGTTTTTCCTGAGAAATTTCAGGAATCTGACAGTATGGGGGTGAAGTTTTATGAGATGTCTGATCCGGTACCGGATATCCCATAATTGTATGCCGAACTTCTTTTCCCAGAAATCCACAGAAGACCAGTTGAATGTTCCTTCATGTTTCATTATTTCCTCGCCTGTTATGTCAAGGACCACCGTCTGAAGACGGTGGCATGCTAAAATTTATGAATCCTTGAGCAATTCGCATTCTCTGAACCACTGTATAAATATCCACCGCTTAAAAGTATAAATATCCACCGCTTAAAAGCGGTGGTATTCGCTTCCCTGATTCTTGACATATTCTTCCAAACGTTCATAAGTGTTTGTGCCGACCGAGTCGAAGAAGTAAGCAGGAGACCAGAAATGACCGCACCAGAAATATCTTGTTCGTAGCCAAGGAAATGCCCTGAGCAGGACGAAGGCACTTGCTCCCTTGAGCAGGTGCGCGATCTTTGAAGGGCTTGTTGTTGGCTTTACGGAAACGAGCAAGTGCACATGATCCTTGTCGAAACCGATTTCCTTGATCTTTATTCCTGCCTGCGCCGCCGTGCGGCGCAGTTGTGCTTCGCACAACCTCTTCACTCTTGGGTAAAGGAAAACTTTATGTCTGTACTTTGCCACAACGCGTTATCAGATGTAACGCAGCAGCCTGCAGTTTATGTTTGTCTGCGGAAGAATAAGTCGATCCACCGCCTAAAGGCTGGTGGAATTACGATTTAAAAACAGTGGAATGCGAAGTTTCAAGTGCCTTATTCACTGAAATGCCGTTTTTCTTTGCGTAAGCTCTTGGAAGAAGAGTATTCCAGAAATACCCTTCATAGTGATGATCAACAAGAGTGCCGTCCATGTCAAGCAACACCGTATCAATTTCGTTCCAGTTTATCTTGATTTTTTTCTTGGAAATTTTCTTAGACACTTAGCCAACCTCTATATCCATCCTGTATTTGTTTATTCTGGGACCATAAGGAAGTATTTTTCTTGCCTGAACTATATGTTTTTTACCCTTTCCAAGCATTTTCCTGGCTTTCCTTTTCCATTCAACGATCTTTTCTTCTTCCGAAAAGAAATAAAGATGTATAATTCCTTTCTTTTTCAGGCATTTTGCTGCGTCTTCAAGATAGTCTATTGCGGTCTCCGGCAAGGGCATTATAACCCGGTCGCATTTGCCATAATAATCCCTTGCTATCTGCTTAACGTTGCCGTGGACAACATCGACATTTTCTAGCTTGTTCAGCTTCACGTTCTTCCAGAAATAATCAATGGCTGCTTCACTCAATTCGATACCTATCACGCGCTTGGGCTTGGATTTCTTTGCGATGACAATTGCAAAAGGGCCTGCGCCGGCAAAAAATACCATTACAATCTCTTTTTTAGATACCTGCTCAACAATTCTCTGCCTTTCCGTTCCCTCGCGCGGAGAGAAATAAACTTTTTGCGGATCGAGAAGCAGCCGGCAGCCGTTTTCGACGTGCATTATTTCCGTATTTTTGTCGCCCTTAATGAGTTTATAGTTTCTTGTTCTGAACTGTCCTTGCCTCGCAGAGGCTTTAGCGAGGACAGTCTTAACATTCCTGTGCTGCCTCATTATGGCATTTGCAACCAAGATCTTTCTTTTTTCCAGCTTCTCTGGTATCTCGACGATGGCAACAGCTTTGTCTTTGTTGCCTATTATTTCAAAAGAACGCGGCGCACGCGACAGTTCTTTTTTTGTGAGCTTAGAAATGAGCAAGTCTTTGAGAGCCATAGGATCACGGATAGTGTAAAGGTTTAAATCTGCGCATTTAAAAATGGTTCGATATGAAGAAAGTAGCTGCAATTGTCGGCATGGCCGGATCTGGAAAGACGGAAGCCGCTGCTGTATTCATGAAGCATGGGTTCTCTTTCATACGCCTTGGCCAGATTACGCTTGATGAGGTTGTGAGACGCGGCTTGAAACCGGGAGAAGATAGTGAAAAACCTATAAGAGAGACGATAAGAAAAAAACATGGCATGGCCGCTTATGCTACCCTTAATTTTCCAAAGATAGATGCTCTTCTGAAAAGAGGAAACGTGGTTGCAGATGGCCTTTACAGCTGGGAAGAATATATCGCCTTCAGGAACAAATATGGCAAAAAATTTTACGTTGTTGCTGTTTACTCTTCGCCAAGAACAAGATATAAGCGGCTGCAAAAACAAAAGTGGGATAAAGAAGATAAAAAAATGATAAGAAGGCATTATATGCCAAAAGAAGCAGAATCCAGGGACTTTGCAGAACTGGAAAAGTCAAAGAAAGGCGGACCAATTGCCATGGCAGATTTTACGATAATAAACGAAGTTTCAAAAAAGGATTTTATCAAGAATGTAGAGGAGATAGTGAGGTCAATAAAATGAACATAATAATCATCGGCCCGCAGGGGTCCGGCAAGGGAACGCAGGCGAGAATGATAGCCGAAAGATTCGGGATATCCCATGTCTCGACAGGCGACATGCTGCGGGAAATTGCAAGGCAGAACACGGACATGGGCGCCCATATCGACCTGCTGGTAAGGAAAGGCTCGCTTATACCCGATGATATTGTCACGGACCTTCTCAGCCGGCGTCTTTCAGAAGATGATTGCAAAAAAGGTTTTGTTCTTGACGGCTATCCAAGGAACGCCAACCAGGCAAAGCTGCTCGAGGGCATAGCAAAGATAGAGGCAGTGATTTACCTGAAACTCTCGGATGAAGAAGCGGTGAAGAGGCTTGCAACAAGATTTGTATGCAACAAATGCGGCGAAATTTATGGCGTTGTTAAGCAGCCCACAGAAGAAGGAAAATGCGATGCGTGCGGCGGCGACCTGTATCAGCGAAACGATGAAAGCGAGTTTGCTGTGCGCCGGAGGCTGGAAATATTCCACAAGGACACCAAGCCGCTTATAGACCACTACAGGTACAAAAGGCTTTTGCACGAGATAAACGCGAATCAGAGCATAGAACAGGTATTCAACGACATATCGCTGATTGTTGAGAATCTCTAGATCACGAAGCTGCAACCACTATCCCGGCAACAACTAATAGTGAAATAGCGTAACTTATTTTTAGATCCAGCCCGTAAAATTTCCTTATCAGCAACGCGCCTATGCTGACAGTTACTGCAGACCAGAGTATTTCCACAGGCAGCGCGTACCATGGGCCGCCAACCGCGAAGACTATGTAGTAAAACGGCCCGAAGAAAGGGAAGATTACATAAGTCAGGGAAAAGAGGAATGTAAGCAGTGAAGATATGAATATCGCCTTCAGGAAATCCTTCTTTGCGTTGAAAAGCGCCGTTGACGCGTGCAAGGCAAATCCCAGAATAAAAGACTGCCCGACGGCCAGAATAATTGCAGGGACCAGGAACAAGTCGCCAATTGCAAGCCTGTAGCTTCCGTCTGGCAGGCCCGGGATGAGTATGTCAAAGAAACTGAAATAGATGGCAATAGCCAGAATCAAGAAGCAAGCCGAAGCCGCAAGCAGCTTGTTGTTCTTTTCATGTGCAAGGGCATTACGCCATGATGATGCCATATTAAATAAATGTTAAGTAAAACTAATAAATAGGAAGGAATTTGTGTGAAAATTAAAATTCCAGAGACAAAAAACAGGATGAGGCACAAAGTGCGCCTATCGGACATTGAGTGGAAGAAAGGCCTTACAGCTGAACAGTTCAACGTTTTGCGCAAAAAAGCCACCGAGGCGCCTTTCACTGGTAAACTCCTGCACAACAAGAATACAGGAGCTTACTTATGCGCTGGTTGCGGGGCTGAAGTATTCTCTTCAGACAAAAAATTTGACTCAGGCACAGGCTGGCCAAGTTTTTCTGACACAGTAAAGAAAAATGTAGAGGCCAGAAAGGATACCAGCCATGGGATGCAGAGAACCGAGGTTCTGTGCAAGCGATGTGGCGGTCATCTAGGACATGTCTTCGATGACAGTCCGTTGCCTGGCAAAAAGCGTTATTGCATTAACTCTTGCGCGCTGGATTTTAAGAAAAAAGGGAAAGAGAAATAACTTATACTATTACTGCCAAGATCGCGCCCAGCAAGTTTAAATGATTTCATGCCTTGTATATTTATTATGGCTCTTCTCGAATCATTGCTATCAATAATAGTCCTCGTCGCTGCCATATTCATCGGGCTGAAAATAATCAAGAACTTTATCATTATTGCAGTTCTTGTTGTACTGTTGGCAGCCGTTCTCTATTACTTTGGCTACTTGCTGCCGTTTTGATAAGATAGACGAGTGTCTGCTGGCAAACTAAAATAAATCTGCTTCTCTTTAAGATTTTGACACTCTACTTAGAATAATGTTCTATGTCTACGTGCTGAAATGCAGGGATGGATCACTTTACACAGGCTACACGAATAATGTGGAGAAAAGGCTCATTACGCATAGAAGTGGAAAAGCTTCAAGATATACCAGGAACCGTCTTCCCGTTGAGCTGGTGGCTCATTGGAAGTTTAAAACGAAATCAGAGGCAATGAGGCACGAGATTATGTTCAAGTCATTGTCCCGTAAAACAAAGATGAAAAGGATACTGAAAAGCGGATTATCTTAGTTTGTCCAGGAATTCGTAGAAAGACTCAATCATGTCTTCCCGGCTTTCAGAATCCGCTAATGCTGCAGACAGTTCCTTGAGCCCGATCTTCTTTTTCTTGAGGAACTGGACGATGGCAGAAGGCGTGCATTTTTTCTTGACTGCTGATCTTTGTGGCATCAGGTTCTTGAGCGACATATAATAATAGATTGCCACAGAAACGTCGCGGCAAGTCGCGTATTTTACCGTTTTCTTCACTTCTTCGGCGAATTCCTCGCCTTTCTTCATGAAATATTTGTCGTCTTCGTAAAACTGATAATAGGGCCCTATTTCATTGTTGATGAATTTTTTCATATGCCAACTAGGCGGGCAGAAATCATAGCCGTAGCCAATAGAATGCAGCCATAGGATTATTTTAGTATATTTTATGTTTGATACGTCCTCGTTGTTTGCGAGATCTTCAATGAATTTCCACGTTTTTTCCTTTGTATCCAGGTCTTTAGCCAGACTTCCTGGTGTTATGCCATTCAAAAAACGCGCACTGCCCTTGATAGAATAGCTTATTCTGAATATTTCCTTCTGAAACTCTTTGAGCACAGCTTTGCTATCTGCGTCCTGAATCCTTGGCGTACGCTCATTCAGAAGTTCTTCAACTTTGTCACGCCAATCCTCGCCTTTTATGGCAAGAACTTGATCAAACTGAACAAGATTTTTGCTCCTGAGAAGTTTTATGATGAACTGTATATCAGGTTCGGAACGCTTGCCGCCCATGAATATGACTGAAAGCAATTTTTCCCATAATTCTTCTCTTGTTTTTGGATGTTCTGGCCGCTCTTTCATTGCCAAGGCTACAAGATCATAGAATCCTTTTGAGACACCCATCTCTAAAACCTGTGCAGTGGTTTTTATTAATCTTTCTCATTTGTCGGGTTCGTAGCTGTGTTTGGCTGATGGTTTGATTCCTCCGAAAGACCCCTAGAAACGCGCGCTAAAACTGCCGTTTTTAGCAGTAAAACTACACTTTCGAGCATAAACCACACTGGCGACTAAGCCGCATGCAATGTCAAGAACTCTTTTGTCTGTCTGAAGAATTCCTTTAGCGTGAACTCTGCAAGTTTCTTTGGCGTGTCTTTCTCAACCGAGTCGATCAAAGACTGGAAATATCGCTCTTTTTTTGCTGAAATGTTAAGTAAAGGAAATCCTTCGTCCAGTAAAGTCTTATTTAGTATCAGTCTGCATATCCGTTTGTTTCCATCAAGAAACGGGTGAATTCTGTAAAGATTATAGTGCGCTAAAGCCGCCTTTTCAATTGGATTCAGTCTTGTCAATTTATACCACCTTACAAACTTATCAATTAATTTGTTTAGTTTGCTATAGTGTGGCGGTCTGTAAGCGATTTCTTTTCCAAGTGGATGTTGTGTGTCCTGCATGTGCAAATAGACTTGTTGCCTCCTTATTCTGCCGGGAGTTTTTCCTTCAAAGTTAGTCATTATTGTCTTATGCAATTCGAGTAAATATTTTTTGTCAAGAACGTGGTGTTCTTTTATTGATTCGACCGCATTAAGCATATTTTTGCTGATCTGCTCACTCATGTTTAATTGCCTGTTTTTTCCATAAGCATTCTGGACGTCTCTAAGGCCGACATTAACGCCTTCCGTCGTAAGCGTGGTCAGCGTGAAAAGAATTGTACTGTCAACTTCATACTTCCTTTTCCGGGCGCCCGAAAGCGAAGAGAATGCATTTTTAAAAGCGGCGCGAAAAAGCAGTGCTTTTATCAGGTCGTCTTTGGAAATTAATTTATTGTCGTAATGCTTTCCCGCTAATTTTGCTATTATTTCTGACTTGAATGATTGCCCGATCTTTGCTATATCATTTCTCAACGGTTTTTTTGTGCCGACATATTTACTGAACGTCTTTGACTTATTTGAAACAAAATAGCTTAAGTCAAGGTAGTAGTATTTTTTCCCATTAATGATTTTTGTTCTCAATGCCATACTGTATTTAGGCTGATAAAAATATTTAAAACTATCAGCCTAAGTGTTTTGTTGGTTAGGCTGATAAAAGTCGCTAAAGTTATCAGCATAAATCCATCCGTTGAATTAATCAGTACATTCCTCTGGGCTCGTAGCTTTGCTTGCTTACTCGTTTGGTTCCCCTTAAAACAGCCCTAGAACTAGCGTTTTCAGCAGAAATAAGCATGTTTCCGAGCATAAAACCACACCAACAACTACTTTTGCTATTAATTGTATGCCTTTAGATAAATAGATTTGTGTGCTGAGGCAATTATTTTCTCAGGATAGAAGCCATTTCAGCAGGAGAAATGATTTGTATTTCCATAAAATTTTTCAGCCTTAGAAGATCTTTGTCACCAGAAACTATGTAATCAGCATCTCCTTCTACCGCTGCTTCAAGAAATTTATTGTCCGTAGGATCTTCTTTGATAACATTGAATTTCTGTCTCGGCTCTACAACTTTGCCTTTCCAGATGAAAAAAGCATTGAGAATCTCCACCTCATTTTGTGGCGCATTGAATTTTTCCAGCATAACTCTCTGAAACTCAGTAAGTATTTCTAATGATGTAACTATCTGGACTTTTTCACTTCTCCAACTATTCAGAATAAAAGCAGGATTTCCATGCGGAACAGTAGATCCGGATACAAGTACATTTGTATCGGGCACGATTGCGTACACTACTAACGCCTTCTTCTTATATCACGGACAGCTTTATCCACTTTCTTCTCATTAATGCCTTTTTCCTTGCCAAATTTTCTCAGACTGCTTATTGCTTTGTCAAAATCTTCCCATTTTGGGGGCTCGAGTTTCTTGAGAATAATTGTGTCTTCCATACCAACTACTGCAAACTTAGAGCCTTCTTCCAGGTTCATTCTTTCCCTGAGTTCCTGAGGTATCACTATCTGGCCACGGCTAGACATTTTTGTCACATCGAATTCCTTTTCCATGCAATCACCTGCATATAATCTTAGTAGTAAGATTTATATACTTATCTTATCTGACTGTAACTCCAAATCATGTGAATATCCTATTGTAGAAATCTTTTCGGCTAATTGAATTAAGATATTCGATTTTCCTTTGTTCATTATTGTAATCATTTGCATGGATAAACCATCCTATGCTCATGAAGATAACCATTTTGAGCATATCATAGAGGTACTCCTTCTCCGGAGACGTAAGTTTTCTGTATTTGCTATATTCTTCCAGTAGCTTCTTTGCTTTATCAAATTTAATGATAGCTTTGTCTGGCCATGCCCAGAAATAAATCATGTTTGCAATGTCATATAGAAGATACACATAGCTTGCATCGTCAAAATCTAAAACAGCCACAAGTTTCCCATTTATATATAGAAAATTAGACGGATGTGTATCGCAATGACACACACCTTTTGGCAAATCTACAGGCAGTTGTAATTTTCTTAATTCACTTTTAAGCCATTCTAATCTTTGCTTTGCTTCAGGTTTTGATTTGATTTTCCTTGAATTTAGAATTGCATTTCTCCAGCACGATTTCTGATCATAAGTATCGCGAGCAGCACAGTAGTCTGGCTTGTATCCAGCAGTAATTTCATGCAACTTTCCTACCGCTTTAGCGATCAATATAGGATCAACACTTTTCTTATGTCTACCATGCATAAAAGTGAAAATAGCAAATGGTTTCTGTTTGTATTTTCCTAGTAGATTGCCATTTTTATTCCTTATTGGTGCTGGCGATGGATATCTCTTTCCGGCTAAGTGCTCGAGCAGATATACCTCAAAAAGTGCATATCTTTCTGGTCTAGTTTCATAGTACCGAAAAGCAAATTTGCCTTTTGTTGTTTCGAGATTTTCGCAAAATCTTCTTTTGAAAATGTTGTTTTAACTGTCATACTAATTTAATTTCCTTTGTGGAATAAAAGCCTTATAAGTCTGTGTGGAAAAGTAATCTTTCTACAGGGCTCGTAGCTTTGCTTGGCTGATGGTTTGGCTCGGTGCAGGCTAATCGTGGGCTATGGGCGGTTGGATTGTGAGCTACTCAAGAAACAGGTTTATACAATCTCAAACTTCGCTTCTACGGGTATATTGAATCCTTTCTCCTTTTCTGACCTTTTCTCAAAATTAAGTATTGTAAATCCTACTACTTTGCCTTTCTTATCTTTCCTTACTATTATGTCATTTCCTATTTCTTCTGATTTCGCCTTTTTTGGCTTGCCTATGGATATATCTAGAACATCTCCTTCATCGTCATAGAAGAATCTCATTTTTTCCATATAATGGCACCTTTCTTGATTATGTTTGCTATATACGCTGTAATTATAAAGCCGTGATTGTTTAAGACCTTTATTATAACCACAACATATTCTTTCCTGTTGATGTTTCTGTAGTATAACAGAACATTCTTATCGTAAACGCTCTCTTGCACGAAATCCGCATTTGTCACGGTTTTCCTTATATCGCTTTCTTTTCCCTCCAACTCTGGATGTCTTAGAACGATGTGCAGATACCTTTCCTTTGTGAACTTGATTTTCTTTCCCAAAACGCAGGTAATTTCATCCACTAATAGACTTTGCAAAACAGTGTTTTTAAGTTTATAGTCCAAGAAGTCTTTCTAGAGGGCTCGTAGTCTAGTTTGGTCAGGACCCGAGCTTAAGAAATTGCTCAATGGGTGGAAGCCGCTAAGAGGGTGAAAACCAATGAAGGTGGTTTTCCGAACCAGCTTGAAACCCCGGTTCAAACGGCCCTTTTCAAAAACCGCCGGCGGAAAACGGCGGCGAAAAGAGCCTGAAATTCCGGGCGAGCCCACTTTTACTTCACTTGGTGAAAAAATGATATCGGCTGAAGATTTTCACAAGGTTGAAATGCGAGTTGGAAGAATAATTGACGTGCAGGATTACCCAGAGGCCAGAAACCCTGCATACAAACTTACAATAGATTTCGGCTCTTTCGGAATAAAGAAGTCATCGGCGCAACTTTGCAGCAACTACAGCAAGGAAGAACTGATAGGAGGGTCTGTGATTGCTGTCACGAATTTTCATCCCAAGCAGATAGGCAACTTCATGTCACAAGTCCTTGTTCTTGGGCTGCCAGACGAGAAAGGCGAATGCATCTTATTAAAACCGGAAAAAGAAGTTGAATTAGGCTCAAGGGTGTATTGAATGGAATCTGAAGAGAAAACGACGCTTGGCATAACGGTCAAGAAAAATGACAATTTCAGCGAGTGGTACAACGAGGTTGTGCTTAAGGGAGGCTTGGCTGATTTCGCGGATCTCAAGGGCTTCATGGTGATAAAGCCGCACGGCTATGCGATATGGGAAAAGATACAGCAGCATTTTGATGCTGAAATAAAAAAGCTCGGCCACAAGAACGCATATTTTCCAGCTGTCATACCTGAAAAGTTCTTCGAGAAGGAAAAGGAACACGTGGAAGGCTTCTCGCCCGAGGTCTTCTGGATAACCCAGGCCGGCAAGGAGAAGCTCAACGAGAAACTTGCGCTTCGCCCCACGTCTGAAACAATAATTTATGATTCATATTCCAGATGGATCAGGTCTTGGCGCGATCTGCCTGTGCTGATAAACTGCTGGAACTCCGTGTTCCGCAGCGAAACAAAGATGACTAAACTGTTCCTGCGCACGCGCGAATTCCTGTGGCAGGAAGGCCACACGTGCCACGCAACGAAAGAGGAAGCGGACAAAGAAGTAATGACCATTCTCAATATCTACAAAAGGCTGATGGAAGAACTGCTGGCAATACCTGTCATGACAGGCAAAAAGACAGAATCCGAGAAATTCGCGGGTGCATTGTACACAACAACGCTCGAGGCGTTAATGCCAGACGGACGTGCAATACAAATGGGAACCTCGCACAACCTCGGCCAGCATTTTTCCAAAGCATTCGGGATAAAGTTTTCAGACAAAGACAAGCAGGAAAAATATGTCTGGCAAACCTCATGGGGCATTTCAACAAGACTGATAGGTGCTGTTATTATGGCTCATGGAGACGACAAAGGTCTTGTGCTGCCGCCAAGCATCGCGCCTGTGCAAGCTGTGATAATTCCCATAGTCTTCGAGAAGAGCAAGAAAGCAGTGATCAACAAATCCGAGGAAGTCAGGGACCTGCTTTCAACCCAGTTCAGCGTGGAGCTGGATGACCGCGAAGGCTATTCTGCAGGCTTCAAGTTCAACGAATGGGAACTGAAAGGCGTGCCAATAAGGATAGAGATAGGGCCAAAAGACGTGGAGAAAAACCAGGCTGTTCTTGCCAGGCGCGACACAGGAGAAAAGGAAATTGTCAAACTGCCTGAGATTGGAAAAAAAGTGAAGCAGACGCTGGAAATGGTGCAGAAAAATCTCTTTGAAAAGTCAAAGAAACTGCTGAAAGAAAATACTCATGAAGCTTCTGATCTCAAGCAGTTCAAAAAGCTGATTGAAAGCCGCGGCATGATAATTGCAAACTGGTGCGGCGATGCAAAATGCGAGGAACAAGTAAAGACTGATACAGGTGCCACAATAAGATGCATGCCTTTCGAAAAAATAGACAAGAAGGGCAAATGCATCGCCTGCGGAAAAGACGGCCACTTGCGCGCTTATTTCGCGAGGGCTTATTAACAAAAAGAAAAGTTTAAATCGTCCTGTCGGCTTTGATTTTTTCGTTCATTACTTCGAGAAGCGAGACGATATTCCATATTTGCGTTCGTGTGTAGACGGGCACGTTCGGATCAGCTGAGACTTCGTCAAGTATGGATATCACTGAATTTATCCTGATGGGCATTTCCTGTTTCTGGTCGTTCAGGTGGGTTTTGGCTTCCATGACCAGCGTCCTTATGTTCCTCGGCACGCTCCTGTCGGTGTTTATTTCTTCAAGCAAGCCGCTTATTCCTTCTATGTCCATGTTTTTCACCCGCCAGAACCGCCCTGAGTCAGGGCCTGGAATCTTTCCTGCATAGATTTTATCTTCTGCTTTATCCTGATTTCCTGTTTTTCAAGCGCCTTTACCTTGAGTCCTGCTTCCTCCCGGCCTTCCTCAAGATCTTTTTTTATTGCCTCTTTTGAGGTCTTCACAAGTATCGGCCCGATGCTCTTGAATATTTCCTCGCCGCCTGATTTTTCTATCTCTTCAAGCGCCTTTTCCATTTCCTTGTCCTGAATCATTAGTGACTGCTTTTGCATCATGACTGTCTGAAGCTGCTGGTTGTGCATCTGCAGTTCGTTAAGGGCATCTTCTAATTCGGACATTTATTCACCTGGCCTTTACGCGTTTCCTGAAAACAGGCCGTTTCTTTGATATTATGCGGAAACCGCAGAATGGGCAGCGAACGCGGTCTTCCATCACAAACTCCTGCCGGCATTTCAAACATATATACATTTTATCACCGCTAACCAAGATCTAAGACCTGAATTCGTATGCGCCTGAAGCAAACTTGCGGCCGCATTTTTTGCACAGCCAGACGCCTACTGCAGTCCGCCTGACAGACTTGCGCGAGCACGAAGGGCACATGTAGCTCTTTGATGTTTTTGACTTGACAAGCGCTACAGTTTCCCTTAGGCGCTTACCGTATCCCACGACCACAAAAACCACTCCAAAATATAATTATTCAAAATTCTCAAAAAGCGCAGCTTTTTGGAATTCTCGGAGAAGCTTCGCTTCTCCCAAGATCAACTAAAGTAATTTTTTTGCAACCACCACATGAATGTGGTGGTTTCTTTGAGGATTTCTTTCGCTATCGTGTTCATCTACTGGTTGAAACCAGTAGTTTTTACGATAGCAAAATAACCATTCGATGCCGGGCAGATACAGTGAAGAACAAGCTGCTTTCTTGGCAGAAAAATTGCTTGGTGTAGTAGGCGAAGTAGAATATCCATTGAGACCTATTGAGATCATATCTTCTTAATATACCACCGACTAAAGTCGGTGGTTTGTGAGAAGATGTGATCCCAGAGACATTGTATTTCATCTGCTGTCTAATCCTAAATCAAGCAAAGCTTGATTTGGATTTCTCAAAGGATTTTGAAGAAATCCTTTGCAGAAAAGACAGCAGTTGTAAACAATCTTTGTCTCCACCAGTCAATAGACTGGTGGCATCACTGTGTAATAACAAAGATTGTTTACATCCCACATTCCATCACTAGTCAGATAGACTAGTGGAATGCAAGATTTCAATGTCTCTGAGGATAAAACTTAGATTGGCTAAAAGTCGTCATTCCTTCGAAGGCGATAAAATTCCTTTAGAAGCTGTTAGCGATCGTGTTGATGATATGATAAGGTTAATGGTATTAACAACACAAGCCGGATTGACTTATACAGTTGATTAACGCAATCTTATCGTCTCCAGGTTCTTGGGTGCAGAGCTCTCGATGCCGAAAGCCTTGTGGATGTTTCTCGCAAGCTCCATGCAGTTCAGATTGTCGCCATGGTTTACAATGACTTTCTTTGGCTTGCTCCGCAAATGCTGCACAAAAGACATCAGCTGGCGGAAGTCGCTGTGCCCCGATAAGCCTTCAACGGTTGCTATTTCCATCTTAAGCTCGAGCATCTTTCCGTTCTCAAGCTGTATATTCTTCCAGCCCTTTTGTATTCTCCTGCCCATTGTGCCTTCTGCCTGGTAACCGACAAAAAGAAGCATGTTCTTGGGATCACCGCAGAACTGCTGCAGGTATTCAAGAGCAGGACCTCCCATCAGCATGCCTGAAGTGGCCAGAACAACACACGGCTCATTGCTGCTGACAACCGCTTCTCTTTCTTTCTGGGATCCTATTCCCTTCAGCCGCGGGTCTATGAAGGGGTTTCTTCCTTTATGCAGTATCAGGCTCTGCATGTTTCTCGACATGAATTCAGGATATGCAGTATGTATCGCAGTCGAGTCCCAAAGCATGCCATCGAGATATATTGTGCAGTCGAGGTTGCTTTCAACAAGCATCGCTATGACATCCTGTGCGCGGCCTACGGCAAACGTAGGAATGAGTGCCTTGCCGCCCCTTTCAACCGTGCGTCTTACAATTTCTACCAACTTATGCTCTCCGTCGCTGTGCGGCGGAAGCAGAGCCTGGGGGTTTCCATAAGTAGATTCGATTATAAGCGCTTCAACGCGGGCGTAGTCTGTCGATGTCCTGTCGAACATTAGTGTGTTTTCGTATTTTATATCGCCTGTGTAAAGGACATTGAATAAGCCTTCGCCTATGTGAACATGGCATGTTGAAGATCCCAGTATATGGCCTGCGTTGCTGAGGGTAAGGCGCATGTCAGGAGTAATATCTGTCACCTCGCCGTATTCCAGAGGTATGGTATGCCTTATCATTTCTTCTATGCCTTTTGAGGTGTAAGGCGGCTTCTTGTTTTCGCGCTGGCAAATCTGTATATAATCCAGTTGCAGCAACGCTGACAAATCCCGTGTTGGCGCGGTTGCATACAACGGGCCCTTGTAGCCATACTCCCACAGGAATGGAAGCATCCCGCTGTGGTCCAGGTGGGCATGAGAACAGATAACTGCATCTAGGTCTTGAATATTGAATTCAGGTATTTCAAGATACGGAAAGGGCTTGACTGTCGAAGAAACGGATATGCCGCAGTCAAGAAGGACCTTGCTTTCAGGGGTCTGCAACAAGACGCACGAGCGTCCAACTTCACGAAATGCTCCGAGGCAGGTAACCCTTATCCAGTCCGTCTCCTTGCCTGTTGAGTAGATTTTAGATCCAAGATTATTCAGGAATTTTTTCCTGTAACCGGCTTCCCTGTGCAGCATTCTCCTGACAGACTTGATTATTTCCGAATCTATGACAGGCGCGCGCTTGATGTCAGGAGTCCAGAATGTCTTGTCCTTTATCGCTATCAGCGTCTCGCCGCTTTTGCCTATGACAAGCCCCGGCTTCTCTGCATGTATAACGACCTTTGCGAATTCAGGCTCGAAATAAATGTCCTTGATGCCTGCCTCGGGCGGCACAACTTTCCTTATGAATTCAGCCGTTTTTTCCTCGTCCAAGACAATGCCCGGGTCCGCCCGTACTTCTATCCTTTTCTTCACGGTGCCGACAATCTTCTTTATCAAATCAAGCGAGGACTTCAAAAACTCCTTGCTTTTGGTATAAAGAATTATTTCGCTGCCTTCGTAGCTGATGTCAGAAATCATAGCGTTCTTCGGTAGCTGTGATTTTATTTCTTCTAGAACTGTCATACGGATCCAACTGTTATGCTATCTAAATCTTGTCGTTTGAAAAATCGGTTTTCATATTACCATCACAAGCAGCAAAACAAACAGAAATTTTTCAGCTATAAGGAATATTTTAATGGACTTCACTTCGCGATTTCTTTTATCTTTTCCTTGTCAACGAGTTTGAGCCCATCTTTGTCAATAACTATAACATTAATGTCGCGGCCGCCTGAAAACACGTCTCTTTCGCGCGCTGATCTTATTGCACGCACAGCGATGCGGATTCCCTCTTCTCTTGGAATCCCTTCCTTGTACTCATTTTCCATCACGCCGTATGCCATCGGCGATCCAGAGCCTGTTGATATGAACTTATCTTCTTCCATGCCGCCGACAGGATCAATGCTGTAGATGTGGAAGCCGTCCTTATCGGTGCCGCCGACGATCGGCATAACCATGTAAGGATACCATCTGCTTCCTATGAGTATATTTGACAGCAGTGTTGTCGCAGCCTTCACAGTTATATCCGCATGCCTGGTGAGCTTGTAAATGTTTATCTCGGCTTTCAAGATCCTGATAAGTGCCTGTGCGTCGCCCACTCCGCCAGATATAGTCATTGCTATCTTGTCATCTATCTGGTATATCTTCTGCGCCGTCTTGCTGGAAATAAGCCAGCCCATAGTTGACTTTGATTCAGCAGCGAGTATAACGCAGTCTTTGCATACCATGCCGACGGTTGTTGTCCCTGTTTTTAACTTTTTTTGTTGTAGCATTTGAATCACTTCAGAAAAGTTAGAAAATGAATCTAAATCTTATTTTTAGTATCATCTATTTAAGGTTGATGCAGGCCGAAAAATGAAATCCCCTCATCATATCTTCTTAATATACCACCGACTAAAGTCGGTGGTTTGCAAGAAGGACTAAAGTCCTTCTGCACAGAAGGAACTACGTTCCTTCTTGTGTGAGAAGATGCGATCCCAGAGACATTGTATTTCATCTGCTGTCTAAAGACAGCAGTTTTCAATGTCTCTGAGGATAACCATCGGCTAAAGTCGATGATTCATTAGGATAAATTTCGTTTTTCCTATGTGTCGGAAAGCTTTGCTTTCCGAGCATCTTTATGGATTGCTTCTTGCTTTACAAGAATCGCCTGATTGTTTTGTAATCCTGTCTGGAAAAGGTGGCTGTTCTTCTGAAGCCATTTATTAATTGCCCTGATTTCCTCCTAAGCCTCAATCCGCCAGTTAATGTTCTTCTTGCTGCGGTCTGCCCGTTTAGTTCATGATATGGCCACGGAAATCTGGAATCTTCTAATTTCTTCAGATCCTTGAGGAAGAGAACGTAAGGAAACGTTTCTAGCGGCTCTGTTAATTCATTCCGCACAACCACTACCTTTTCACCCTTACCGTAATAAAGTTTGCTGCCTTCATGCATCTCTTCTTCGTCTTTTCCATAGCCAACTAAAAACCCTTCCTTGAACGGGGTATATGCAAACTCCGCAGGTTTTACTGCAACAGAATTCATGTTTGTTATATTTAATTAAAATTATTTAACTGTTTAATCATCTCTCGCCCTTGTCGTCCGCTTTCTTCTTGTGGCCGCAAATATGATGGAACTTCTGATCATAGCAGTCCAGGTTCGCGAAGCCTCCAGCAAGGCAGTGCATGTTGCTGGACATGTAAGGGCACTTCTTCCACTTGGTCTTTTCAGGCGCATTATCAAGAATACTCGTATTAACAACATCCTCTTGCATAATTATACTAGGCAGTGGTCCTCTATATAAAATACGATAATCCAGCATGTGTCAAGAATTTACTGTGATTCCGCGGGAGCACTAATGCATTACGCGGTTTCATGGGGCTTATAAACAGAAGTTGCGCCGAAATTTTAAATACGGCAGGCAACAAGTAATAGAAGGTGTTTTGATGGCAATAAAGAGATTTTTTGACAGGCTGAAAACTGAGGAAGAAGAGTACGTGGAAATTGGTAACGAGCAGGATGAAGTATCGCCAACGATGCTCATCGAAGTCGAGAAAATAGGTGATTTTGCGGATTCTGACAGGATACAGAAGAAAGTCCGTGACGGAAGGGTGCTTCTTGTAAAGATTAAAGAGCTCAAAGAGAAAGACATGACAGAGCTCAAGCGCGCCATAGAGAAGATCAAGAAAACCTGCACGGCGATAAACGGCGATATTGCCGGCATAGGAGACGACTGGATCGTTGTCACCCCGTCTGTTGCGCGCGTTCACAGGGAAAGCGCCCAAGATTAAAAGGAGGAATCCGGTTGAAAATGAACAAATGGCTGATTGCAGGCGTGGCAGTTGTTGTCGTGCTCATAGTGGCTTACATGCTGTGGCCAAAGGCATGATTAGACACGCAGCGAAGAAAAGTATTTTTCTCGCAAGAACGCAGAAATTGCTTTTTTAGTTTTTGCCAATTTCCAGACATCTTTTACTATAACAGACTTTTTCATAGGTTTTGCTATGTTATCAGGTATGCCTATTGCTGTGAGATCCTGATGAAGCAGGGCTTTCAGCAGGTTTTCAGGTGTTGTAGATTCCCTTTTCTTTTCTATTACCCACCTGTCATCTTCTACATAAGGGCCGTAATCAGGAGATTTGTATTTTGTCAGGAACTCTTGGGTATGCGTGTGAGAGGATAGTGGCGGGCCGACCATCTTCTTTATGTTGGGCAAGCTGGCTGTTTCTATCTCGAAAATCAGGAATATCTCGTTTTCATTGATAGTTTCGTAGCAACGCATAACGGAGAAGCCGTTTTGCATGAAGATTGTTTCCAGGCGTCTCAGGGTTTTCCTAAGCTGCGGATAAAGCACATCGTCTATTATATCCGGTTTTTTCAATGAAAGGGTGATGAAAATCGTGCCGCGCTTCTGGAGCAGCTTTATTTCTGGCGTCGAAAGCCTTTTCGGCTCCTGCTTGTAAAAATATTTTTGATCGGATTGCCTGATGAAACTGCGGGCAGAGGCGATGAACTTGACAAGATTCTCCCCGCTCACATTTGCGGCTGCGTTTCTGCTGGCATCTGTAGGATCCATGATAATCAGGGGCTGCTTGAAGTTCCCTTTTACTGCACCGAAAGATACGACCTGCGGGGTTCTCCAGTTTGCAGCCGATGCAAGCACTGATTCAAAGCTGCCATATTTCATTACAAGAAGTTCGCATATGTAGCCCGAGAAGCCAAGGTGCCGGGCATCACTGCCGTAAACTGAGATGCCTTTGCAGAATTGCTTTAACAGCCTGACTTCATCCTGCTGCCCATCCTTGAGGGTTTTCAGCACGTATTCCAGATGCAGCGGCGACCTGTCGNNACCTGTCGACTGCAGACTTGATGCTTTCGCCGTTTGCAATCCTGTAGCACGGCACGATATCAACGTCAAACCCGCCGATGAATGCATGAACATAGGGATGCTCGGCATATTTTATCCGCCATTTGCCGCGCATTTCTGAAGCTATCTTCTTTCCCAGTTCAAGCCCGCGTTTTTCCAGCTCTTCGCGCGATGCCTCCGGCGGGAACATGATAAACAAATCAACGTCATGGTCGCCGCGGAGCCACGTGAATTTCCCAAGCGACCCGACGAGGACGCAGTCCATCCCGCTTATGGATCTGGAAACTAGCAGCAGCTTATTGGCAAATTTTTTTACCCGCTCCTCTTCCTCTTTCCCGGGCTTTATATTCTTCAGCACATCTGCCTTCACTACATCTATGCGCATAACATAAATTGTGTCAGGGTGTTTAAAAACAGTGGTATTCCTAGGGCAAAAAGCAAAGCATGGTTCTTATCCTTGCTCGAGCAGAAGTGGGGCAATAAAGTCGACTTTGCTCGTAGCATCAGGCTTGAAGAATATGCAAAGAATCATCTGGAATTAAAGCAGGCCCTGAAAAAGTGGGGACGCGCTAGGCCCGTGTAGTTATCTAAGAAATTTGCTCATCACTGTCAGATGTTCCCTTTTTTTAACATGATCCCGTAGGAATCCTTCCTTGATGAATTTATGTTTTCTGTAAAAATTAACCTTATTCTTTAGCGCTAACGTATAGATTTTTTTTATTTTTCTCTTCTTTGCGTATTGAATTAGATAATTAAGTAATGACGAGCCAATTTTATCGTCTTCCCATACTTCATCCCTGATTTCCGCAAAATTTTCATAGTATTTTAGAAGTGCAATCGACCCTATTATATTCTCGTTGTCTATAACCACAAACCTTTCTTCACTCATCTCACACGTCATACCTTTTTTTAGATATTTCAGTGCCCACGGAACAGAGAAGTTCATACCTCTGCTTTTCCAATAAGAAACAAGAAATTTGGCTAATAATTTCTCATCTTTTCGTCCTGCTTTTATTATTTTCATATTTATAATCAGTAACGGAACATATATATCGACATAAATGTCGTAGTATTAAACTATACATTCTCACAATAAATCAGGATTTATAATGATTATCCATTTTGTAGACAGGCTTGTTCATGTAAGGGTTTTCTGATTTGTAAGGGGAGGTTATTAGGTTGCCTACCTCAGCCTTCCATTCGTAGCTTTTCTTCAGCGTTTCAGGCTTCCAGTCGGAGAAACTGAACGGCTTCTTTTCCGTTGCGTCCACTATTTCTATGAAATCCGTCAGAAAATCTTTCGGAGGAACAGGCGCCGAGCCCGTCTTGAATTTCCATATAACCTTCTTATCGCGCAAACGTATTGCGTACAGGTAACTGTCCCAAGACCCAAAGTAAAGAATGCCGTCAATAACTACAGGCGGAGACATTACGGGGCCGCCTGTCAGAAATTTCCAGGCCTGAGTTCCGTCTAGATTAAGCGCGTACAGACTATTGTCATAGCAGCCGAAATAAGCAGTATTGTTTTCTATGCAGGCGGGCGTATCAATAAGGCCGCCTGTCACAAATCTCCAGTTCATCACGCCGTTTTGCTTTAACGAATAGAAATTCTTGTCTGTTGAACCGAAATAGATGTTGCCGTCATGTACAGCCGGCGGCGCGCCAACCCTTTTGCCTGTAAGGAACTTCCAGTTGAATTTGCCGTCCAGGGACAGGGAATAAAGACAGTTGTCATAAGAACCTAGGTATATGTTGCCGTCTGCATTCCTGTTTCCGTGGCGGTCAGTAACACTCCATGCCTGCCCTGATTCGTCGGATATGCAATATGCCCATTCCAGACGGCCGCCTGTAAGAAACTTCCATTTCATTTTGCCGTCTAAATCCAGGCAATAAAAATTATTGTCAAAAGAACTGCAATAAATCAGGCTGTTTATCACAGCAGGGTATCCAATCATGAAGCCTCCGGTCCTGAAATTCCAGATCATTCTTCCGTCTTCAGGGGATAGGCAGTAAACATTGCTGTCATTGCATCCTATATACAGGTTTTCTGCAAATGTTATGGACATCGGCCATTCCGGGAATATCTTCTTCCATATTAGGGCTCCGTCTTCAAGCTCAATGCAATAAAGATATTTGTCTGAGGACGAGAAAAAAACCCTGTCCTTTACAACAACTGCCCCTGAGAAAATCGCGCCGCCTGTCAGGAATTTCCATAGTATTTTTCCTGTCCTTATATCCAAACAATATAGATGCTTGTCCAAGGCCCCAAAAATAAGCTTGTCACCAGCTATTACAGGCTCGCACCAGGAGATGCTGCCTCCTTCCGGTATCGCGGATTCCTTCATTAATTGCTCGACGTCCTTGGGCATAAATAACTGATTGTCTAAAACTGTATAAAGTGATAAATAATGAAAGAATTCGTTTCTCATCCATGGCTCAATGACAACGAGATTGAAAAGCGGGCTTATCAGGAAAATCTCGTCACAACGGCACTCAAAGGAAATACGCTTTGCGTACTTCCCACAGGACTCGGAAAGACAAACGTTGCTGCAATGGTAACAGCGGAAAGGCTTTCTCAGGACGGCGAAAAGAAAATACTCTTCATGGCACCCACAAGGCCTCTGGTAAACCAGCACATTAAAACCTTTCAGAGATTTTTCAAGACAGGACTGACATTCAATGCGATTACAGGCGAAAACAAGCCCGGGGACAGGATGGAGCTCTACAAGGATTCTGACATAGTCTTCTCGACACCCCAATGCGTGGCAAACGATCTCAAGTCCGGCATCTTCAACCTTGCAGAATTCTCCTTATGCATATTCGACGAAGCACACAGATGTGTCGGCAACTATGCCTACACATATGTTGCAAAGAGGTACATATTCCAGGCGAAGAAGCCATTGATACTCGCGCTCACGGCATCGCCGGGCTCGCACAGGCAAAGGGTAGACGAAATGAAACAGAAACTCTACATCGATTACGTTGAGGTCCGTGACAGGGAAGACGAGGACGTCAAGCCGTTTGTCCAGCCATTGAAGGAGGAATGGATAGAGGTTGAATTGCCTACATCAATGAAAACGATAAAAGGCTACCTGGAGGCTGTGAAGAACGAGAGGATCAAGAAACTGATGGAATGGAGGATCATAAACACGCAGATGATAACAAAGAAACAAATACTTGAACTGCAGCAGAAACTTGCTAAAAAAGGCACAGGCGTTGGCTATGCAGCGATGTCGATGCTGGCAGAAGTATTGAAGCTGGATCATGCCCTGATACTGCTGGAAACACAAAGCATCTATTCGTTGGAAAGATACCTAGAAAAATTAAAAGTAG
>JAGVVX010000039.1 GCA_018304565.1 Candidatus Aenigmatarchaeota archaeon | reverse complement strand
CGAAGCCGCCATGATACCCGGTGTCGCCGCCGCCGCCGCCTCCGGGTGTCCCGCCGGCTCTGCCGGCAAAACCGCCGAAGCCGCCGTTCGGAGAGGAGCCGCCTTGCCCGCCAACATCCCGTCCGTTCTGCCCGGCTCCGCCGGCGATGCTTAGCGTCCCGTTGCTTGTGCCGCCGGCTCCGCCTATGCTGCCGCCTCCGCCAACAGCAGCACTTGTTGGCAAGCCTCCCATCCTGCCGCCTGAAGCGTAGATGAGACCTCCGAAGCTGCTGTTGTAACCATGATAATAACCGTCATAAGTCCCGTTCTTGCCTACTATAACCGTGTAAGCGGTGCCCGGCCTGACAGTGTATATGCCTTTTCCATAGCCTCCTCCTCCTCCGCCGCCGCCTGCGCACGGAACATACGTATATGAACCCGGAGAAAATTCGGTTGGGGGGGAAATCTCTACATTTCCGCAAAGCGTCCCTACTGCTCCGGGCCCTCCCATACCGCCCGCGCCCCAGATCTCGATCATGACGCTTGTTACATTCGGCGGGGCAGTCCATGAAAAGGTGCCCGGGGTGTCGAAGACCTTCATGTTTGTGTATCCGCCCCCGGCCTGCGCAAAGCTTATGCTGGATGCCGTAAGAAACAATCCGGAAATGGCAAGAATCGTGAAAAGAAGGGCTGTGCGGAATGCTTTGCGCATTTTATTAATTTGTCAAAGGCGGTATATATAATTATTTTTGTTGCCGCGCCTCGATGAATGCCAGAACTAGGCCAATGATTATCAATGTCAACCCTGTGAATACTGTCTCGCCCTGCATAAGATACGTCGAAACGCCAACGCCGAAAACAATTCCCGCTGTGAAGTTTTTCCTCGTTGTTTTTCTTCTTGCAGCCATCTAACTCACCGTAATTATTTTGTAATGCGCGGTATATAAAGGTTAAGAAGGAGAAAACCTAGGTTTTTCTCCTTTCTAATCCTCATTCCTAATTAAGAATATTATTTTTAGCTTCGTGGGTTTTCTTTTCCTAGGTTTTTCTCCTTTCTAATCCTCATTCCTAATTAAGAATATTATTTTTCTTTTCAAGAATTTTCTCCTTTCTGCTCAGAAACCATTAGGTTTCTGGCGTCTCAGAAAGCTTTGCTTTCTGCAGATAATCCTCATTCCTAATCAAGAATATTATTTTTAGCTTCGTGGGTTTTCTTTTCCCAAGGATTTTCTTTTCTCTAAAGGAAGAGGGGTTATAGGGGAGAAAACGTAGTTTCTCCCTATTATGGCGTCAATCTGTCGACGTCCCGAGGGAAGAGGACAGCTTCCCTGACATTAGGCAGGTTGAGTATTTGCATTGTAAGCCTCTCAATGCCTATAGAAAATCCGCCATGCGGCGGCACGCCGAACTTGAAGAAATCCGTGAACCATCTTATTGAATCCATGGACATCTTCTTCTCGCGAAGCTGCTGGACCAGCTTGTCATGCCTGTGCTCGCGCTGGCCGCCGGAGCTCATCTCCATGCCTTTGTAAATGAGGTCTATGCTGCGCGCCCATGTGGGATCTTTGTCCACGCGCATGACATAAAACGGCTTCTCCGCGAAAGGAAACCGGTTCACGAAAAAGAAATCAGAGCCGAACTCGTTCTTCACGTACTCTCCGAGCTTCTTTTCTCCGTCTGAGCCGTAAGAAGCCTTCCCGTATTCAACTTTTTCGCCTAGTGTCTTCAGTACATCGTAAAGATCAGGAAATTCCAGTACGGGGAATTTCTTTTTCGGCACATCCAGTTTTATGCCAAGAATATCCAGCTCGTCCCTGCAGTCTTTCACAAGCCTCTCGATTGCAAATCTTATCATTTCTTCCTCGAGGCTGATGACGTCGTATTCGTCTGTTATGAAAGCCATCTCAGCAGCAATAGTCCTGTGCTCTGATAAATGCCTTGTGGTATGCGACAGTTCTGCGCGCCAGCTCGGGCCAACGTCGTAAACACGTTCCAGGCCTGCAGCAACAGAGAGTTGCCTGTGAAGCTGGGGGTCCTGGCGCAAGAAAGCTTCCTTGTCATAATAGACTACGGAAAAAAGTTCGGCGCCGCTTTCTGATGCAGAGCCCATCAGTGACGGCGTAAATACCTGGACAAAGCCTTCTTTCTTTAGGAAAAGCTGCATCTCCTGAACGAGCGTTGACTGCACGCGAAAGACGGCGTTGTGTTCAGGTTTCCTGAGGTCTATGCTTCTCCAGTCCAGCCTTTTGTCAAGCGTGGTCTTTATGCCGGGAGAGATATCAATAGGCAGGTTCTCAGCAAGCGAAATGACATTAATATTTTTCGGCAGTATTTCGAGCTTGTTTGGCGCCTGCTTGTTGTCTACAGCATCGCCTGTAACAGAAATCACGGATTCCCTTTTCAGGTCCTTCAGCAATTCCATTATACTGTCGTCTGTCACGCCTTTCTTTGCTGTTATCTGCACGAGTCCGGTGAAATCGCGAACAACGGCAAACACAATGGAGCCGAGGACCCTTTTCTCGTGCAGCCATCCGGCTACAGTGATGTTCTTGCCCGCTTTCAGTTCTTTTGCATAATGCGTTCGGAGCATACGGTATCAATTTTATTTTATATCGTTCGGTTTCTCCTCTTCACATGTTGTAAAAAAGAGTCCAGGAGACTATCCAGGCCAGGAAGAACGTGGTTACCGGGCTCAGCCACCACTTCTTTTCCTTTTTCACGCTGAATGCCTTTTTTGCAAGGAATGAAAGGCAGATGAATGCCACGACTGCAACCACCAGACTCACAAGCGGCCGGTTCAGCAGAAAGGACACGTAGCCGGTGACGATACCTGCGAGAACATTTACAATAGTTACCTTGATTTCTTCGTCGAAATATTTCATATTCTTCACTCAGTTCTGCTTATGAAGCTCATTACATTGCTTTGCTCTTTTTCTTTTTTCATCAGCGTGGCCGTTATCCAGGACTTCCTTACAATGTCCGGGAAGTCTTTGTTATCTTGTAGCCAATTCTTTAAAAACGCTATAGTGCGCTCGTCGGAAGTGTAACCGGAACCGAAGAAGCCATATTTATGATGAAGCTTGCTTATTTCCGCGTCGCGATGAACCTTGGCAATTATCGAGGCTGCGCCGACCTCGGGGTATTTCTTGTCGGCAAAATTCTCCGCCACCAATTCAAACCGGGTGTGCTTGAGCCTGCAAAGAACCTTTTCCCTGAACCTTTTTGTGTTTGCTTCTGGCGCATCGATCACCGCTTTTCCAGGACAAAGCAGGTCTATCATCTGCTGCATGTGCTCTATCTCAATCTTGTTAAGATTTGTTTCCGTTCTTAATTTGTCTATTTCCTGCGGCGATATAGACAGCACAACAAAATCTTCAGCCATCTTCTTCAGCCTGGGCACAAGGCTTTCCCTTTTCTCAGGCGTAAGCTGCTTTGAGTCTTTAACGCCCAGTTCCCTTAGCTCTCCAATCTTGCCTTCCTTCACAAGATAGCCGCACATCACCAGAGGCCCTATCACCGGGCCGCGGCCGGCTTCATCAATGCCAAGAATGGTTTTCAATAAAGACACCTATTAAGTAGAACAAATAAACTTTGGTTGCTGGTCTTAAAAAGAGCTATCTTCCGTCACGTGTGATGATCCGTCCCCTATAGGAATTGTTTACTGGAACAGGAACCGGTACGGGCGAGAGTGCATATCCCATGCGTTCCAATATTGAACCAACATTCTCAAAAAGCGCGGCTTTTTGGAATTCTCGAAATCCAAAGGATTTCGGAATCTCAGAGAAACTCCGTTTCTCTGAAGATCTCGGAGAAGCGAAGCTTCTCTCAAGACATCCACCTTTCTTGAAGGCGTGATGCAATTGTGATGCAAGTCTTGAATCAGAAGTAAGTCCCTGCAAGCTATGCGGCTGTGGATAATACCTCATTGCATCTTTATTATGTCCTTGCTTGTATAAATATTTTTATCAGATTTCTGCACTCATTTAAAAGCGTTTCTCAATAAATATATTTGCGGGGTGGAATGATGAATATTCCAAAATTTGAAAATTTAACTGAAAAAGAAATTGGATATTTTATTGGATTCTTTATAGGAGACGGATATTGTTATCATAGTAAGAATGATAGGCATTATATGGTTGAATTGTATTTTAATTCTCAAAGTGATAATGAAATATCCAAAAAGTTATGTAATATTTTATCAAAATTATCTTTGAAACATTTCAGAATAGTTGACAAGAGATCTAACTCGTTTAGAATAAAAACAAACTCGAAAAAGTTAATGAAATTTATTGAAATATCGGTAAAGAATTTCAGAAAATCAAATGAAAATTCAATTGATTATAGATTAGGTTTAATTTCTGGCTTTATAGATGCAGATGGCTATGTCAAGCATGGAGAAATACAACTAACTCAAAAGAATAAGATTACGTTGTTTAATATTTTAAGACTTTGTCAGTCTTTTAACATACCAGTAAGAAAAATCTGGTCCCAGAAAAATTATAAAACAGAAAATCTTATATGGAGAGCAAGAATATCTACTGAATTCAAGCATTTAAATCATAACTCGTATAAAGTAAGATTGGCTTATAGCGGAGTGGAGCATTGATTTTAGAAATTTCTAGAATCACTCAAAGCCTGGAGTGCTCGTCGAAAAGCTTTCTTTTGAAGGTTTCACGAATGGCCCATAGGTTGTTCTGGGGCACCCGAAGGTCGTAGGTTCAAATCCTATCTCCGCTATAATTTTGTTTTAAAGGTTATTTCTGGAATGATATATTCATGAACCTCCTCGAAAAAACGTTGCGGATTCTTGAGCAGCCAGCATGCGATAACTGCCTTGGGAGGCAGTTCGGACAGCTGCTTTCAGGCTTTACAAATAATGAAAGAGGGAAGCTGCTGAGAACAATTGCTGCGATGTCCATAGACAACGAAGACTACAAGGGGGCTGCAGACATGTCAAATTTTCATGACTACGCCTTCCATAATCTCGAGATCAAAGCCAAAACAGCAAGAAAGCAGTGCTCTGTTTGCGGCGATATTTTCGCCCGGCTGGAAAAACACGCCGAGAAGATTGCAAAAAACAGGCAATATGAGTACAAAACATTTCTCATAGGCACAAGGCTTTCTTCCGGCCTCATTGAAAAGGAAGAGGCGCTATGGGAACGCGTTGGAATAGACTATTGCGAGCCGTTAAAGGCCGAGATAAACCGCGAAATTGGAAAACTTGCAGAAGCAGCAACAAAGACGCGGTTCAGCAGGAAGAATCCTGATGTGAACATGATTGTCAACTTTGGAAGCGGAAAGATAGAAATCACTCCAAATCCTATTTTCATTTATGGCGAGTACCAGAAACTCAAGCGCGGCATACCCCAGACAAAATGGCCATCAAAGAAATACAGGACCAGCGTAGAAGAAATAATCGCAAAGCCGTTCATGCTGGCTACCCGCGGAAGAGGGCACAAACTTCATGGAATGGGCAGGGAGGACATCGATGCAAGATGCCTCGCATGGCGGCCGTTTGTTCTTGAGATTACAGGCCCGAAAAGGCGTGAAACTGCAATGAAGAAACTTGCCGGAAAAATAGGAAAAGAAGTTAAGGTCAGGAATTTGCGGCCATCAAATATTGAAGAAGTCAGGCGAATAAAAGAAGCGCGCACCGACAAAACATACAGGGCTGTTGTGAAATGCAATAAACCAATTAGTAAAGATGATCTTGAGGAAATAAAGAGTATTGTAGGGGAAATAAGCCAAAGAACGCCCCAGCGTGTTTTGCACCGGCGCGCTGATCTGCGCCGGAAAAGGCACGTAAAACAAATAAAATACAAGTACATGGACAAACGAACCTTCATGATTGAGGTGCGCGGGGAAGCCGGGCTTTATATTAAAGAACTCATAAGCGGCGACAGCGGAAGGACAAGACCTAGCATATCCGAGCTGCTGAAGAATGAATGCACGTGCAAGGAACTGGACGTGATGAAAATACATGTCAAAGGCTGAAGCTGCAGATGTTCCTTATTTTATCAGTGTGCGCGGTTGCATAAATTGCGATGTATCAAAAACGCATAAGGAGAGATTTGGTACAGATTATGGTTTCGATCACGAACTTGTAGCAATATGTCTTTTGCGCGGATGCTACGACTATGGTTATTCAATAACGAATCCGTTTTTCGATCCTGCAGAAATCGTTCGCAAGGCAAGAGAGCTTAATTTGCCCGTTGCAACACACAATGGAATAAAATATTGCCAGGGAATAAAAGAAAGATTTGGGGAATTTTATCAGGAAATAGGCGTGCTTGTTGACAGCTTTATAGGCCAGATGGCAGCCGAAAAGTAGACATTTAAATCTTTCTTTGAAAGATGGTAAAGGCTTGTTGATAATATGGTACGAAAATCTTACGGAAAGATGAGAAAATCAAGGAACAAGCTGTCAGGCAAGAAAGCAATCGGCATAGGTCCTTACATAAGAAAGTTTTCTCCTGGCGATGCAGTACATGTGGATTTCCTGCCAAGCTCAAAGCTCCCGCACCCGCGTTTCCAGGGAGCAACAGGAAAGATAATCGAGAAAAGAGGCAAGAGCTACATGGTTCAAATAACAGACCACGATGCGACGAAGACTCTTTTCTTGAGGCCAGAACATCTCAAGCCGCAAAAAAATAAGAATTAAGAGAGGATTATAATGATGAATAAAGAGAAGAGGTCTTTGTTTTCTTTGGGACATACAAAGGCCTTTCTTTTCTGAAATCCTCAAAGAGCTTTGCTCTTTGGGATGCCAGAGTAGCAAAGCTTCTCTGAGCAAGAAGGGGATTTGTTTATGGAGCTAATCGAAGAAGAGGACATAACTATACCGGAAGCGAAAAGGATACTTGAGGAAAGGAAGGGAGAAAGGGATCTTGTTTACGAGCAGAAGATATGCTTGGAATACCTGGAAAAGGTGCCAAAGCTCACACAGGCTCAGCTGAAAAACATAATTGAAGACCTGGGCAAAATAGCAATCCTGAAGCCGCGATACATAGCCCTGATAATCAACATACTTCCTGACACAGATGAGGAAGTCGAAATGCTTTTTTCCAAGGAAAGAACAAACCTGAAGAAAGAGGAAATAAAACAGATTGTAGAGATCGTCAAGAAATACAAGAAATGACATCCTCTTTGTTACCAGCAACTAAAGTTGCTGGTTTCTTTGTGGATGTCTTTCGCTATCGCTTTATCGTCATCTGCTGGTTAAAACCAGCAGTTTTCGCGATAGCAAAATAAATCAGTTTATCTTCTTTTCTCCTGCTCGAATTCTTGGGAGAAGCGAAGCTTCTCCGAGATCTTCAGAGAAACTTCGTTTCTCTGAGATTCCGAAATCCTTTGGATTTCGAGAATTCCAAAAAGCTGCGCTTTTTGAGAATCTAGTTCTACTCCACCGATTCTAGAAGCGACAGAATTGTACAGGAACGCTTCTGAGTAGAAAAAAGAAAAGTTTAGATTAGGAAAGAGGGTTAGAAGGGAGAAAAACTAGGAAAAGAAAATCCTTGAAAAGAAAAATAATATTCTTAATTAGGAATGAGGATTAGAAAGGAGAGAAAAACCTAGGTTTTCTCCTTCTTTTTAAAGTTGATTATCCATATTCAAGAAAAGCAAGGAAACATCTATGAGTGATAAGAGTGTTTGAGGTAATGACAAATGAAAGAAGAGACATGCATAATCCTAGATTTTTTGCCAACAGGATATCCGGACAGAAGGCACGCGGAACCAGTAGCCCAAGCCATAGGCAGTTCCTTCTTCTCGCTGCTTGAGCTTGTACCGCGGGAAGACGTTACATTGCGCCCCGAGGAAGAAGTCTACATAGGCGAAGGCAAGCGCGACAAGATAAGGTTCATAAAAGGCCAGATTGAGTACAGAAACCTTACAAACCATTCACAAAGAACACTGGAAGAAATAATAGAAAAACTGGTAAGGAAGAACGAAGCGCGTTTTGTGGATTTCTTCAACAAGGGCTACTCTATCACGCCCAGGATGCACCAGTTCCAGCTGCTGCCAGGCATCGGCAAGAAGCACCTGATAGACATACTTGACGAGAAGAGAAAGAAACCGTTTGAAAGTTTCAAGGACATCAGCGAAAGGGTAAAACTTTTCCCTGATCCTGCGAAAATTATAGTGAGGCGCATAATCGAAGAGCTCACCGGTGATGAAAAATACTATCTTTTTGTAACACAGCCAAGAAGAAGGGAGTAATTTTCTGCCTAAGGCAATAAAATCGGGCCAAGTATGCTGAAAGCAATAAGCAAGAACATCAACAGGCTCATGCCCGTGACTATTGGCTTGTGGTGCCTCGTGAATTTTTTCACTATTTCTTCGAAGAGGAAACCACCGTCCAGGGGCTTCAACGGCAGTATATTCACCAGCCCTACAAAAAAGCTGATTGCAAACAGCCAGAAAAGCAGCGTATAAAATACAAGCATCCCGGAACCGAGCAGGAAAACATAGGAAGTGCCGATAACTGCAATACCCAGAACAGGCCTGCTGTCATCAGTGCCCTGCAAAACAAGCGTATGGGATTCTACGTTTTTGTCGTTTATCACAAGCCCCGAGCTAGGCAGAGGTGAAAAGATAGGCGCACCCGAATCAATTTCTGCCGTTTTGACTTCAATAGTATCTCCAGGTTCATGCTTTGCCAGCTCATTGCGCAGCTGGTCTATGCTGTTTATGCGCTGCCCGCTGATCTCAGTTATCGAGGCTGTGACATTTTTTCCGAAAGAAGAATTGTCAGGCGCATAAAAAGCGACGCCGGAAGGGACGAAAAACGCACTTGAAATCAGGACCAGCAGCAATAAAATAATTCCAGCGAGGAAAATATTTATGAAAGACCCGGCTGCATAAACGCGCATCTTGGTCTTGCGGCTCTGCTTTTCCAGC
>JAGVVX010000016.1 GCA_018304565.1 Candidatus Aenigmatarchaeota archaeon | reverse complement strand
ATCCTGTTCTCTGAGTAGCATTTAGGATAAAAGGTGCGGAGAAATTAACGAATATCTTACTCCCGTTTGTAAGGCTTGTGTTTATAGAAGAATTTGTGCCGAGCAAATTAGTAGAGTTTATCAAAGAGTTAAACACGTAAACTTTGCTTATGTTGCCAGAAACAGGTCCTGCATTACCTGTATTTATTGTAATATTAATTCCAGTTATGTTTGCATTGCCACCGAATGGAATTATCGACAGGTTGAATATGGTAAGATTATCTCGAGAGTTAACAAATGGAGTTGAGAGATTAATTGAAGAGACTATAGTAAGATTTTGCGGGCTGAGGAAAATTATCCACAAATGTCTCATTTTTTTCACTAAGTACTCATGTGCCAAGGCTGAATATAAAGATTAGGAGCGCCCCCGGCGCGATTTTCGTGTCTCTTTCTTTTTTCCTTCTTTTTCCTTCTTTTTCCAAGGTTTTTCTTTAGCAAAGAAAAAGCTTTTCGAACGCGCGGCCCCTTTCTCTCAACAAGGAATTATCATCGCCGAAATGGACAAGACGCATGAAATGCGTCATTTTGCCTTCGACTCCATTCACCTCTAGGAGGAAAGTGCATGATTGCATAGAAGCAAACGCTTCCAGGCTTCTATCCAAACTGAGCTACGAGGGCTTGAGCATAAATTAGCGGCAATAGTCTTAAAAAGGTCTTTTAATTTCATGAGACAAAGGCCTTCAGTTCTCTTTTCACCAGCGCCTTAATTACAGCGCGGCCTATCTCGCTGTCCTTGCTGACCTTGATCTGGTTTGATTTGCCTATCGTAGCTGAAAATAGATATTCGTTCCCTATATAGAAATTGACGATCTTGCCGGCATCTTTCGAAGCGAAACTGAAGACGATGTAAGCACCGGTTTCTTCTGTCTTGAAATCTGTTTTTTGTCCGAAAGTCGCTACCTTGGGTGATATTTCTATGCTTATTCCAAGCTTTTCTTCCAGCTCCTTGATTGTAGCGCCTTTTTTGCCTATGATGCGTGGTATGGTGTCGTTCTCCACCAGGACCAAGACTTTATTGTCGCTCAGTATCTGGACTTCAGCAGAGCGGTCAAATCTCCTGACCTCTGTAAGTATTTGCTTCTCTGCAAGCCTCTGTACTGCTGATTGCTTGGGGCCTTCTACGGGTATTATTACGTTCTCTTCTCCGTACGTGTAAATCTCGTATTCCAGCGTATTGCTCTCAAAATTTCGAACTTCAACTACTGGACGGGCAAGATCAGCTTCTGTCATTCCTGTCGGTGTTCTTACAACAAGTGATAGCATGTAAATCTTCAATATACGGCCGTCTTTTATATATATTATAGTATCGAGTATGTGCGGGATTATGCCCAATTCAACTCGGCCGATAAATCTTTGCACGGCGTCCACCGGGTCTGTGGCATGGACAACACCTACCATTCCCACGCCTGCAAGGCGCATGTCAGAAAATATCAAAAAGTCTGCCGTCTTTCTCAGTTCATCGAAAACCGTGTAATCAGGCCTGACAAGCAAGAGCATGTCTGCCGTGTTCTCGAAACTGCCATGAAGTTTGGAGTACTGGGTGATTTCTGGTTTTACCTGCAGGTCGCGCGGGGATTCCATTGTCTTGACTATCTTTCCTTGCTGCTCATAGAACTCTGCGAGTGAAGCTGCGAAAGTAGACTTGCCGCTGCCAGGAGGCCCAGCAATAAGTATGCCATCAGCACGCTTTTCAAGCCTTTCCTTGAGCTTCGCTGAAAGTTCATAATCATCAAGCGTAAGTTTAGTTATAGGCCTCACAACTGTTATTTCCAAGCCATCCGAAAATGGCTGCCTGGTTATCGCAATCCTCATGTCGCCGTTTTGTACTACGCTTGCTAAATGCCCGCCGATTTCTATGAAAGAATTCTCTTCGTAACGTGCTGCATCCATTATTTCTTTTATTATAGATTCCAGTTCCTCGGCTTTTATCACATCATCCCTGATCTTTGTCAGTTTGAAATTTCCCGGTTTTCCTCTTTTTGCCAGCGGTATGCAGTTCTCCTTGAGATGCAAGCTCATTGTGTCTTCCGTAAGCATCTGTGATAGTTTTGTTACCGTCTTTTTTTCGTACGGCCTGAAATAGCGTGTTTTAACGCCCTCAGCTTCTGCAACAGTGAACTGTACCATGTCAGAAGTATAGATTATCGCATCCTCTTCGCGTGCCACGTCGACTATCAAGGCATCTATCCTTCCGTATTTTGCAAGCTTGATTTCCTCCAATGTCTGCCTTCTGCCTATCTTTATCATTCTGACACTGTAATCTTTTTCCATTTCCCTGAGTTTTTTCAGCTCTGCGAGTCCTTTGAAGCCGATTTCCCTGCCTTTAGATGCCTGCGCCCGGAGTTCTTCAACTACGAATTCCGGTATTATTATTTCCGCGTCCTTTATCTCCTCTTTTTTTATCAAATCTGTCATGATGCCTGAAATAATTACACTTGTATCAAGCACTATTCTTTCTGTCATTAATTTCATCTCCTGTGAATTTTCGTTTTACGTAAATTCTTCTATTTGCGAAGCTCATTTTTTAGAAGGCTTTCCGCAGAAGTAAGAGGTAATATTGTAATAAGAATAATGCTTAAATACTTTTCTCTCAAGTTACTCCTTCCGCGAGACAATGGTTTTATAGATTACTATTGCGGCAATGCTATGTTCCACCGCTTATAATCTTTATAAGTCGAGAAAGCGTAGTGGGATTAGGTGGGGTATATGTTACGAACAAAAAAGGTTTCAGAAGAACTGTTGGACAAAGAAACCTGCCCAAGATGCAGTTCTCACAGGGTTTACAGCTCCGCTGAGGAATTCATCTGCCTCGCTTGCTCATACATTGTGATAAAGGGCAAATGAAATTTACAGCGCGGGTGTGTAGACTAGAGACTGGATATTAGGCTGTTCACGTCCTTCATATTAACTTCTTCCTCTTTCCCTGTTTTCATATTCCTTAACTTGATGGTCTTTTTCTCAAGCTCTTTGGGCCCCAGGAAAATCACGTAAGGTATGCCCTTTGAATTGACATAATCCAATTGCTTGCGAATGTTTCTGCCAGCAATGTCGAATTCGCATTCTATGCCGGCTTTCCTGAGTTTTCTAGCCAGATCAATTGCATTCTTCATGTCAATGCCTATGCATGCGATGAAGATCTTTGTCACTGTCTTTTTTTCATCCAGCAGTTTTTTTGCTTCCATTATCTCCAGTACGCGCTCGACGCCGAATGATATGCCTGCTGCTGGCGTTGGCTTGCCTCCAAAAAGCTCGATGAGCTTGTCATATCTCCCGCCGCCTCCAATGCTCATGCCGCTGCATGATATTTCAAAGACGCATGCGGTGTAGTAATCAAGCCCGCGCACAAGGCTCATATCGATAAGAGCATATTTCGAATATCCATATTCGCCAAGAATGTTCACAATGTCTGTTATTTCATTCATTGCTTCCCTGTCTTTCGCCGCAGCTTCTATGTCTTTCACGTTTTTTAATTTTATGAAATCCAGTATTTCTTCTACCTTGGCTTGTTGCAGGCCCTTATCCTTGAGTTCCTTTGCAACATTGTTTTCACCTATTTTTTCCAATTTATCGATGGATCGGAAAACAGCTGAAATATCTTTTACACCAATGTTCCTGAGAAAACTTTCGACAAGCTTTCTGCTGCTCAGCCGTATCCGGAAATCCATCAAGCCCAGCTGTTCCAGCGCGTCGCATGCAGTTGCAAGCACCTCTGCATCAGCACGATGACCTGCCGAACCGATTATATCGACATCTGCCTGCCAGAACTCCCGATATCGGCCTGTGCCGGGCCTGTCATACCGCCACACGCGGCCTATGTGATATCGCTTTAATGGCTTCGGCAGATTTGGATTGTTTGCAATGACCCGGGCAAGCGGCACTGTCAGATCGAAGCGCAAACCCAGTTCCCTGTTCGATTTGTCCCGGAAATAATATATCTCGTCGCGGATTGCATCCCCGCCGCCTGATTTTGCAGCAAGCAATGACCAGTCCTCGAACGCAGGCGTTTCCAGCGGATCGAAACCCCATTTCTCGAATATGCTGCGCAAAGTATCCAGTACCTTCTGCCTCTTTATCATTGTCTCGGGCAGGAAATCCCGCGTCCCACGTGGTGTCTGGAATTTAGTCATATCCATCGCTATCTATCTTTTATTTTGGGCTCTTTTAAACCGTCTGTTCCAGCAAGGAACACTTGGTCCAAGGTTATGTATTCAGCGTTCAGCCTGTCGTACCCGACAATAACTTCGCTGGGTTTGTACCTTTTCCTGTCCGGTTCAGGTATCCTGTAGAACCATTTCTTATCCATTCTTATCACCTCGTTTTAGCAAAATTGCATTCTCAGAAGTAATCAGACAAAGCAGCAAAGTTTCGCCTTTCTGCAACCCTAAAGTCCTGCGCACCTCTGCAGGCAAAGAAATTCTTCCGCGATCGTCTATAGAAACAGTAAATGGACAAGTTAGACTAGACGTTTTCCTTTTTCCTGATGTGAAGACGTCCACCCATGTTTATCACATAGCTACCATCTGCAGAATTTTATTTAAAGATTTTGTGGGTAATGAGGTTGTGTTCAAAAATAGGTTGAAACCGCATATTTAACAGGCTTGTTAAGCTTTCGGTTGGTAAGTTTTAGGTTGGCAATTTAAAGATAAAATAAAGTATGAAAACATGGATTTGTCAGAAATTGATAGAAATCTTGTTCTTCAACATGAAATCATACGTGATAAAATTAAACGCAAGCATGAAGGATACTCAATTAACAAGCCAAATATATAATTAATTCACAAGACCTAACTTTATGCTTGCCATATTGGGAATTTGCCTTGAAGGGCGTCTTCAGCTATCTGTTTTACCTTCGGTGAGAAATCTTTACCTATAATCCATTGAAGGTAGTCAGGTTTATCCTTACATATAGATTGAAGTGTCTTGCCTTTATGAGTTCCAAAATTTACAATAGCATCTTCCTTAAACCATGCGAATTTTCCGTCCTCATCAATCCATGTAGGGTCTTTCGGGTTGCAAAATTCATTCAGACCTGAGATGTCATGTGGCAAATTAGTATGGTGTTCCAATTGAGATTCGAGCACATCCATAGTTGCCTTAACATCGGACTGTGCTCTATGTGCATTTTCTAAAACCTTGCCACAGTATCGTAAGTGTGCGGCACTTAAGTCTCTAGGTTCTAATTTGTGATAAATATTTTGAACATCGAGTACTTGTCTGCCATCTTTTGAAAAAGATATTCCGACTCTCTTGAATTCGGATTCAAGAACAGCAAAATCAAACTTTAGTATTCCGAATCCAGCCAAGTCACATCCGTCTATAAAATCAAATAATTGTGAAGCAAATTCTCCAAAAACTGGTTTACCTTCAACGTCTGCATTTGTTATGCCATGTACATTTGTAGATTCGACAGGAATCGGTATAGCTGGGTTAATAAAAGAACTCAATGATTCTTCTTTTCCATTTGGGTAAAGTTTTGTTACGCATATATCTACAATACGATCTTGTTGTGTATTTAGACCAGTAGTTTCTAAATCGATGAAAGCTAAAGGGCGTACGAGATTTAATTTTGTCATTAAAATCAGATTTTATTACATGAATCACAAACCTTTTAATTCTACTTTATGCAACCGGAAATTTAACAAAAACAGACAAAACAACCGAATAATAAACAGACATTTTTTCAACCTTTAAGTAAACACAACCGGTAATGAGGAAAATGTCTGCAGGAAGTTACATACGATTTATCATAGGCCTAGTCCTTTCTTTGACAGTACTTTGGTCTTTCCTCACAGGCGGTACGATCACAATGCTTACAGCAATACTGGCAATTATATTCCTGGTACTTGCTGTTCTGTGGGTGGCATTCAGGTTTTAAATATTTGTGTCAAAAATGCATCAGGAGAATTATATGCCATCCCAAATAAGATGTTCCCATATTCTTGTAAAGACAGAGAACGAGGCAAAGGAACTGCTTGAGGAAATACATCACGGAGCTAGTTTCGAAAAGATAGCAGAAACGCACTCAATGTGCCCGTCAAAGAAAAGGGGCGGCGGCCTTGGCGCATTCGGCCGCGGGCAGATGGTAAGGGAATTCGAGAAAGCTGCTTTCGCGCTGGAAAAGGGCCAGCTATCGCAACCGGTCAAGACAGAGTTCGGCTGGCATGTGATAAAGAGGACTGGATGAAGATGTCACCTTCAACTTCTAGAATCATTGACGAACTAGTAGATATCGAAATACGTGAAAGGATTGGATTCTTCAGAAGGAGCCCCACGGCTTATCTAAGGGAATTGGATGTTTCCGACGAAAGCATATGGGCAGCTATGCAATTCTATGGTCCCAAGACTGCAATTCGTGCTGCTGATGCAGCCAGCCTTTTCGGGCATAAATACGGGAAAGAAGCTGCAAGGTGTGCATAGTCTTATCTTATGGAAGCTATAGAGTTATCCAGAAAGCCTATACGACTTGATAGTGTCGAGGCTGTAATTGGTTTAGTTGATAAACTATACGAAGATAAGAATCAAAGGGCTGTCGCGGGGATTTGAACCCCGACGAAGAGCTACCTATAGTTCTTCGGGTTTTCTTTTGAACCCAAGGGCCTTTTCTTTTTGAAAAGAAAAGGGGCTTCCACAGGCTCTCATGCTACCGTTACACCACGACAGCCATAACATCTTCACAGCAGGCAGAAAGACGCAAAGCGTCAGTCCATCCGGCTCAGAATGGCTAAGAGTAAATAGATTCTTCTATGTTTTAAATATGATTATGTGTGAGAGTAATTATGGAAAATCCGGATCTTAGATTATTTTCTCTTGCATTCAAACCAGGTTCATTTATTGAGTTAAAACGTCTTGTCGAAGATACAGTTGAATATGACATATTGAAAGATTCACATCCTAGGTTAACAGACATAGGATTCTACAGTATTGCTTGCGTGGGAGAAGTGGTTAGATTGCATACTTATTGGAAAATGGCAGTAACAACCTATAATGCTTTATTCTGATTCTTGCTTTTGGGGTGGCTTATGCCCGTTTCGGTTATGGCTGTTCATTCCTGCTTTCTCGGCCTCTTCCCTGTGGCGTTCTCTTTGGGCAGCCATTTTCTAAAAAAGCGCAGCTTTTTGGAATTCTCGAAATCCAAAGGATTTCGGAATCTCAGAGAAACTCCGTTTCTTCGAAGATCACGAAGAGTCTCAACAGAAATCACCTTTAATCTGTAGTGAACGCCTCTTACCATATCTTCAGGGTGTGCGTCTGGAGGAAGCTTTTTTCCTTCATTAATCATTCTGTAGACTTTTACGGGCCATATCCAAGTCCAGGAGGTTCTGGAAGCGTCACGTCTTGGGAGAAGCGAAGCTTCTCCGAGATTCCAAAAAGCGCAGCTTTTTGAGAATATTCACCCATCGGTTAAGCCTTCTTCCTTACACGTATTTCCAGAACATCGCCCAGGGTGATTTCTTCTGTTTTCTGCACAAATATCTTCTGGTCGTGTTCCTCGTAGGCAAGATCTATGCCCAGTGTTTTTTCGAGTTTGCTTGCAACATGTTTTGGAGGCCGTATTCCTTTTTCCACTCTTGCTATTACAGACTCTTTTTCGCCAATTCTTTCAGCGAGTTCCTTCCTGGTAATCTGCTTGCTGCTGCGTGCCGATTTTATCATATCCTTGAAATCCGGTGCGATTTCAGGTACATGGATTTCGAAATCTTTCTTTGGAACTACTTGCACAGGCCCTTCGAGAACGTTGCCCAGCTTTGCACATCTTTTGCAAACATTAAGATATGTATCTTCTATCACTGCCCTGACAAGAGCAGAATTCGCGCCGCACGTCTCGCATTCGGGAATGCAAACCACCTGAAGAGTAATTATTTTTCAAGGCTTTAAAAAGTAAATGTCAGAGTATTCTGATGGAAGAAAAGCAGTACAATCCGAAAGAGCTGGAGAAACGTGTAAGAGACAGATGGGAAGCCTGGAAGATCCCGAATAAGCTTGCCGCGCTCGACAAAAAAAAGAAGAAATTCTACCTGCTTGACGGCCCGCCATACGCGAACGCAGACCCCCATGTAGGGCATGTAAAGACAACTGCGCTCAAGGACATATGGAGCAAGTTCAAGCTTCTTCAGGGATACTCTTCGTGGTTCCAGCCCGGATTTGACATGCACGGCCTGCCGATAGAAAACATGGTCGAAAGGAAGTTGGGAATAAAATCAAAGAAAGACATCGAAAAGATGGGCGCAGACAAGTTCATCGAGCATTCCCTTTTCGAACATCTGCTTAACTGTCCACCAGCCGGATTCTATGTAAGAATTATGAAATGTTATGTACGGCTCTATGTAACCCCGCCACGCCCCCAACCGCCTGTACATCTCAAGCCATTTCTGTTCGTTTCCG
>JAGVVX010000026.1 GCA_018304565.1 Candidatus Aenigmatarchaeota archaeon | reverse complement strand
GCTTCTGTGCTGCAAACAGAGGAAATGATAAAAGTCACCAATCCTGTAGGTGGTTACTGGAACATGTTGGTCCTGCCAACAACCGTAAGTGGAAGTGCAGATTATTCAATAGCTTCAAATTTCCCGCCTTCCGGCGAGGTGTTTTTCACAAACAACACTTCAGGAGGCATTTCTTACCACAGGATTACGGCAAACAGTTCTCTCCTGGGCATGAGTATCGGCTGGATTGACAATGCATCAATCCAGTTGAGCCTCTACAACGCTTCAGGAAATTCTGTTTTTTCCACGAGCGGGACTAATCATATCAATGTTTCAATTAACGCCTCCGCTGGAACGTGGACCGCAAGGCTTGTTCCATCAAACCTTTCAGCAAATACAGCTTATAGCATCACCTCAAATTTCACGCTGTCTGGCAAGTTCGTCGACAATATTTCTCCATCAGTCAACTTAACGGGGCCTGTTAACAATAGTTTCCTGAACAAGAATAACATAATCGTCAACTTTACAGCTATTGACGATCTCAATCTAGAGCAGGAATGCTCGCGCAACCTTAATGGCACTGAAATAAATTTAGGCAATGTAACATCCGGGGTTCAAAATTCATATATTCTCAACCTATCTGACGGGACTTATCCGCTTAATGTAACATGCAGCGATCAGAGCAAGAATAACGCAACATCGCAAACAGTCATTTTCACAGTTGACACAATAAAACCGACCATAAGCATTGTTTCAGCAGATGTAAACAATTCTTTTGTCAGCAGAAACTACACTTTTATCAATGTAAGCGTTTCGGACTTGACGGACATTTCTGCCTGCATCCTTGAATGGAACGGGACAAACCAGACGATGATGAAACTGAACAACGGGACATCGGTGTCATGCGCCGCCAACAAGACAGCCGATGACGGGACTTATACATACAATATACTAGCCAACGACAGCGCAGGAAATGTTGCAGGCTTGAACAGAATAATAACTTTTGATACAATAGTCCCAGCAGTAGATATCACCGCTTTCTCCGGAGGTAATGGCAATATATTTTCCCCTAACGAAGACGGAATTTTTGATGAATTAAGATTCAACATAACTGCTTCAGAAATAGTCAACTTCAGCACAACGTATATTGCTGCAATAGATGGCAGCAGGGTAAAAAGGTTCAATGCAGTCGACAACACATTATCCATATTAAAAACGTGGAATGGTTCTTGCACTTCTGGCTTGTGCACAGGAATGGCAGCTGACGGCGACTACAAGATAGAGATAGAAATGACCGACAGGGCGGGCAACAAGAATTCAACAAGTCCTACAGAAACAATAAAATTAGATACGGCACTTAATTCGCTATTCTTTGTTGCACCTACGCCAAACAATGAAACGTTTACTTTAAGCAATTTAGTAATTATAAATATTACAGTAAACGAGAGCATTTCTGCCACGTTCGAGTGGAACGGGACAAACGAAACCATTGACGGAAGCGCGGCCAGTTGGCTAAAGGAAAAAACAAACCTACAGGATGGTAATTACACATTCAAGGTTTATGTGAATGACTCTGCAGGAAATAAGAATGTTTCAGAAACCAGGTGGGTTTTTGTGAACGTCGGAAGGAACATTACATCTGCAATTGATAATATCAGCCAAGGATTATTCGGCAGCAACGTAACAGTTTCGCTGCTTAATTCAACAGGTAACCTGGCTGACAGCGGCCATGTGTTTTCATTCAACAACTATACGCTGCGCTTCAATCTCAGCAACATTTTGATAGAAACTGCAGACTTTACAGTTGACAGGCTCAGTTTATCAGCCACAGTAAATATTACAAGAAACCTGACAGCAGAATCAAGCTTATCACAAACATTCAACGAATCCGGCTGGGCACTGGACAGCTATGTATGGATAGACCTTAACGACCTGCTTCCCGAAGGAAACTACACACCGAGGATCACATTCCCGCAGTCTTATGCCATTTACTTCTATCTCAACGGCACACGGGACGCGCCTGACATAACAAGGATTGAAAGCACTTGCAATGCAAATTTCACAAACAAGCCCTGTTACAACATGACAGCAAGTGCCTCAGTGCTTTATCTGCCAACATTCTCGGGCGCAGCGGCAGGCAATGACACGCAGGCGCCTAATATGACTATAACGTCTCCTGTCGCATCCACAACATATTCTTCATCGTCAATTCCGCTTACTTACACTGCCAGCGACAATGTTGCCGCTGATGGATGCATGTACAGGCTTAACAGCGATTCCAACGTTTCACTTACTGGCTGCACGAACACCACAATAACAGCGTCCCAGGGCTCGAATACGCTGGTGCTGTATGCAAATGATACATCAGGAAATGAAATCAAGAACACAATAACCTTCACCTTTACCCCGCCAGCAAGCCCAAGTCCTCCCGCTTCCGGGGGCGGCTATTCAGGCGGCGGAGGGGGCGCGAGACCTGCACCACAGGCAAAACCAAATCTCACTAATGCATCATTAAACAATGCGGCGCCAAACGTGGCGCAGAAATCTGCAGCAAACATAACAGGAAACGGCGCACCTTCAACAAACAAAACAAATGTCATGCCTGCAAGCCAGCCGCCCGCAAACGAAACTGCCGCTGAAAAAAACCAGACAGGGGTTATAGGTCCCACAGGCCTTGTTGCGGCTTTCCCTACCAGCCTAGCTGTTGCCGGGGTCGTGATTCTTGCGGGCTTGCTGGTCTTTTTCCGCCCAAAGAAGCCCAAAAGAAAAATCCGTAAAAAACAGAAGGGTGCAAAGTACAGATACAGGCGTCATTCATGAGACCAGATGGCTGTCACTATATTGCCGCCTGATTTCTCTATCTTTACAAAACCGAATCTTTCAAACTGCAGTATTGATCCCGGCTTTTCCTTTGCAATGCCTGTTTCTCCGTAGCCTTTAATTTCAATCTCAGGCGTTATTACTTTTACCTGAAGATGTTTCTCAGACACCCACTGTATTTTTGGCGTCGGCTTGACTTCAAAGCCTGTAAACTCTGATTTCTCTCCGAGCTTTACATTGCAAAGATCCTTCAACCGCACTTCAAGTCCCTTGCAGTTTTCAAAGTCCTTTGTGTCTATGTAGAACGTCTTCCCGATAGAGATAGAACGGAAGCCTCTTTTTGCTTCGGGATGCAAGGGGATCTTTATCTGCTTGAGTTTCAAGCCTTTCACTTCAATTCTTTTAGGGTCGGATATGAAGAAATAACGGTTTGCTGTCTTGTCTATCAGCTTCCTGTTGTATGCAGCCAGATTTTCCATTGATACAGTTAAATCGCTGGGTTTCGGTCCAATCTCGATTATTATCTGGCGCAATGCTTCTGGTTGGAAGCCCCGCCTGTTCAATGACCTGAGCGTTCCAAGCCGCAGATCATCCCAGTCATTGTAAATATGTTTTTCTATGCCTTCTCTTATCTGGCTTTTGCTGAGTACCATGCCTGATAAGGAGAATCTGCCGAGCGTGATGACTTGTGGATATTCCCATCTAAGATGCTGGTAAAGAAATCTCTGTTTTACTTCGTTTGTTGAATGCTCCTGCCCGCGGAAAATATGGGTCACTCCAAGGAGATGATCGTCTATTGCCGAAGCAAAATTGTATAGAGGCCACAGTTTCTTTTTGACCAGCGGATGTCTGGGCGCATCGACTATCCTGAAAGCAGGCCAGTCGCGAACAGCAGGATTCTTGGCTTCCAAGTCTGTCTTGATGCGAAGAACCGCTTCGCCTTCTTTGAATCCCTTGGACATCCTTTTCCATCTGCGAAGCTGGTTTCTGCTATCCAACGATCTGCAGGGGCAGGCCTTTGACTTGTCGCGCAAAACTTTCCATTCATCGCCGCATGTGCAGACATAAGCAGAAGAAGATTTTATCATAGCCTCTGCATACTTGTAATAAATATTCAGGCGTTTGCTGGCTACATATTCTCCGTGCCATTTTACACCCAGCCATTTCAGGTCATCTTTTATCCATTTATAGAATTTCTTTTCCGGCACCTTTACTTTCGGGTCTGTATCATCAAATCGCAATATCAGCTTTCCCTTGTATTTTTTTGCATACTCGTCGCATAATACCGCAGGTCGTGCATTGCCTAGATGCAATGCACCGTCTGGGTTCGGAGCGAATCTGACAACAAATTTGTCGCCTCTTTCCATTTCCGGCAGGCCCTTTCTTTCCTGATGCTTTATCGGCTGGTAACCGCCAAGCTTGTCCAGTTCTGATTTTTGCATGGCAAGCCCAAGCCTGTTCACGTCTTCAACTGTATCTTCAATCATCGGGCGCAGTTCCAACGCGCGTGCCCGCAGGTCAGGCTGGTCAGCTAGCAGTTTGCCTAAAACGCTCTTTGTTTGGGCTTGGCCGGCGTGCTCCGTGGCGTTTATCAGCACGTATTTTCTAATCAAATCTGCTTCAGAATTTGTCATTGATTATAATCATTACCGTGTTATTTCTTAAAGGTTTGAATCTCAAGCAGCATAATGATGTTTTATTATGGTGATATAGGGCTTGAAGTGCCTGAAAATATGTACTACCCGCAAGAAGATTCCCTGCTTCTTGCAAAATCGCTGGAAAAATTGGAGTGTAAAGGCAAGAAGTGCCTTGAAATAGGCTGCGGCTCTGGTTTCCTTTCTATCCTGATGGCAAAGGAAGGCGCTGTTGTCACAAGTGCCGACATTAACAAGGATGCAGTTGCGTCTGCAACCAGGAATTCTTCAAAAAATGATGTGAATGTAGAAGCATTGGATTCTGACCTTTTCGGGAAGATTGATGGTAAATTCGACCTGATAGTATTCAACCCGCCCTATCTGCCTGTCGATGATAAATACGCACACGAAAGCTATGACGGCGGCAAGACGGGCAGGGCTGTTATAGGGAGATTTCTGGAAGGCGCAAAAGACCATCTAACTGTAAACGGAAAGGTTCTTCTTTTGATCTCATCACTAACAGGCGAGAAAGAAGTCATTGATTTTGCCAAAAGCTGCGGCTTCACGACAGAGGTTCTCGCCAGAGAGAAAATAGACTGGGAAGAGCTTATTGTTCTGGGGTTGCAGGGATAGAAGCTAAAGCAGCGCGAATTTCCTGAAGATCTAAAGGTTTTGGGAAAAAACCATTAACATAAGTCGGAATATCTGCTTCTCCAATTCCGTATTGTCCCAATTTATCCAAGAGACTGCCAGTGAAATAAATCCTTCCTTCAGGATCTCTCTGAGCATCGCTTGTCATCATGAAAACAGGTTTGCGATAACCTAGCTCTCTTAATCTCTTTGCCATCCCAAGACCGTCAAGTACTGGCATGTTGAAGTCAGTGAAAACGCCGTCTGGGCCATATCTTTCTACGGCGGCAAGGCCTTCCTCGCCGTTGGCGGCGGTATAAGCTTCAAAGCCTTCTGATTCTGCAAGTTCTTTTAGTAAACCAGCCACTTCAGGCTCATCGTCCACTATAACAACCCTTTTCGGCATAACAATCTCCTACTCTGTAACTATTATGTAGTAACGAATAAGTTTAAGAATGTTTCGGCAGGACGGGATTTTCTGGCACTGGAATGTTTTTATACGGGAGTAAATATTAGAAATAGTATGCCCGTGAATGCGCCTGTTGAATACTTCAAGGCTGAAGACCGCTTCCGATCCGCAAAAAGCAGGGAAGAGAAGATAGCTGCCCTTGAGGAAATGATAAGGCTTCTGCCAAGGCATCACGGCAGCGAGAACGCACACGCGCAGCTTCGCTCAAAGCTTGCAAAGCTGAAAAAAGAGACGAAAAAGAAGGGCGGAACAAAAACCAGCATAGCCAAGGAAGGCGAGGCGCAAGTCTGCCTGATAGGGTACACTAAATCCGGCAAATCCTGGCTGCTTTCAAAGCTCACGCATGCCAAGCCAAAGATATCAGAAACGCCGTTTACAACAACAAAGCCTGAAGTCGGCATGATGGACTACGAAGGCGTAAAGATACAGATAGTAGAAATACCGTCAACATTCGAACCGGAGCACCTGAGCATTGCAAGAAGCTGTGACCTGATAGTGCTTGTATCGAAAGGCGAGGATATTAAAAAACTGGAAGAGCTGATGGACAGGAATTTCCTGCGCACGAAGTATATTTTTATAAACCCCAGGCTTGAACGCATAGAGCAGGTCAAGGAAAAGATATGGAAATCGCTGGAACTTATGCTTGTCTACACGAAAAAACGTGAAACAGGAAAGATCTTTCCCATGGCACTCAAGAAAAACTCGACGGTACGGGATTTCGCAGCGCGCATACACAAGGATTTTCTCAAGAACTTCCGCTTTGCACGAATATTGCGAAAGCAAAGCGACAGGACAAGGGAAATAAAAGCCGGCCTCAGATACAGGTTGCATGAAAGGGATATCGTCGAGCTGTTCACAAAGTGATGCCTCACCACCCTTCACACGGCATGCTATCTATTAAAACAGGGAAACATAAGTTAACTTGGTAAAAATGCTTGTTGAGCTTCATTGCCATTCGAACTATTCCGAGAGGATAAAGGTAAAGGTAGAGGGGATAAACTCTCCTGCCGAGATAATGAAACACGCAAAGCGTCTTGGAATAGGGGCAGTAGCTATAACAGACCACGACGTTTTCAAAGCGCATAAAGTTGTTGGTGCATCAGCAAAGAAATACGGGGTTCTTCACATACCTTCTGAGGAAGTTGATAAAAGTGAAGGCCATGTGCTCGCTATCGGCATCAGCGAATGGATAAAGCCCCATATGGATGTGCGGGAGACGATTGACCAGATACATTCACAGGGGGCAATTGCAATTGCAGCCCACCCATTTGACATAAACGATGACGGCATCAAGGAAGGCGCGCGCTTCTGCGATGCAATGGAAATATTCAACTGCCTTAATCTTGACAGGATAGCGAACATAAAAGGAAGGAAATTCGCCCAGAAGAATGAAATCCCGGGAGTGGCTGGCAGCGACGCGCACATGCTTGACATGATGGGTTGCGGCCTGAACCAGATAGATGCAGATGATGTTGATGGCATCGTGGATGCATTAAAGAAAGGAAAGGCCGGCATTGCAACATCCAAATATATACCGATAAGCGTGATACGCGAATGGAGCTTGCTGCGGCTGAAGGCTTCTTACGACCAGATCGTTGATTATATAGAAAATAACTACAGCTGGCCAAAGAAGCCAGTAAGCAAGAAACTCCTGTCTCTTGTTAACCACAATTCGGGCAGTGTCGAAAACATATTCAAGCTTATAACATATATTTCTTTGGCTACTGCAGTAAGCTACAGTGCAATAAGAAGCAACAATATCTTTGAATAATAGGAAGTGAGCATCATCCCTCTGGATATAGGGTCAATATCTATAAACCATATTTTTCTTGGAATTATCTTCATACTTTTTGTGCTGTCGGTAAAGAAACTGAAGAAAATCGTTTTCAACTCTCTGCTTATTGCTTTCGCAGCTGTTTTATTCCCGATACTAATGAATGCTGTATTCGGCCTCCCGCTGTCGATTGATGGCACTTCAATAATCTTTTACATGACTGTCGGGCTAGGAGCATATTTTTTATATCTGTTCTCAAAGTCTGTTTATGTTACGCTGGGCATTGCGGAAAAAGTTGCTTCCCCCATAACAAGAAGGATGAAGTCTGCAGGAGCGAAAAAACGCGATGTAAAGATAGACAAGATCATAAAACAAAAAGAGGACGAAGATAAACTGAAAAAGATCATCAAGGATCAGGAAAAGAGGAAGCAGAAAACAAAGAAAGACGACGATTATGTGGAACTCAAGGACGACGAGGAAGAGGAAAGAGGCAGCGAAAACATAATCCGCGGCAACGAGTAGTTTTAGTGGCCTGCGGCAACATCGCCAATTATTATTTTCTTCGCGATGCCTTCTATGATATTCACCAGCGGCTCTTCTGCCGTCGAATTGCCGAGCATAAGGGTGCCAAGCGGTTTTTCAAGAATAATTTTCTGTCTCACAAATTTTGTTTCTGTATTGCCAACCGATATAGTTCCGGAACCCTCTATCTCAAGCTTGTCTGTCTCGAATCCTTCAATAACTATGGATGAATAAGAATCTTTTCCGTATATGTTTTTGTTATGGAAAGTAACGCCGTCCGCATGGGCTCTGTCGAAAGACCCTTTTATTTCAAATGTCTTGTTGATAAGGACAGCCGGATCACACTGTTGCGGTAGATCAGACGGGATAGAGTCACATCCGGCAGCATCAATGGTATAGGTTCTGTTGATGACTACTGTGCCAGTAAAGTTGCTGATTTCGAGGCTGGCAGATTTGAAGCTTGTGTCGCCTATAGTGCCGGAGAATCCTCCGGATTTAAGTGAAAGCTGACATTCCTGCTTTCTTCGCCCCATTTGAAAGGGACTTTCTCTCCAAGCTTTGTGAAAAACGAGCCGACTGACGGCTGCTGGCCAAGTATGAAAAGAAGCATGCCAAATGTTATCAGGACCGTGGCTGAAATTTTCCAATTTAGTAATCCTCGCATGATATTTAATTGGCCTGACTTTTTATTTAAGCGTGCATTACGGGAAAAGTACTTGTGATTGCCTTTATAAAGTTTTTCTAATCTTTATAGTAAAAGTGTTTTCCATGGCTATTTTCCTGCAAGCAACTGATGTACTGGGGCAGATAGTGTTCTTTATCATATTTTTCATATTCATCTTTGTTTATCCGCGCCTTATGCTCTCGCAGCTTATTTACCGGATAGAGCAGTCGGCAATAAAGATGGAGGAGATGTCAAGAAAGGCCAACTCGCTTGCCGCGAAGAAGTCAGGCAAGGCGCCGTCGAAGGAATTGAAGAACAGGATCGACGAGTTCACGGATCTTGTTGTCGTTGAACCTTCTTCTATTGATCCCTTCGGGCTTGTGAAGAAGATAGACCAGACAATAAGAAGCATGGAAAACAGATTTGAGGAGTTTACAGATGAAATAGCCGGTGATATTTCTGAGAAGGAAAAACAGGAGCTCAATTACGCATTGCGCGCAGCAATAGGCTTGAGGCAAATATCCAAGGTTGTGCGTCATTTCCTTGAGATTGCAAAGAAATTCAAGAATCTCCAGATAGCCATGATAATTCACATGCAGCTGCCTATGATAGAAAAGGTGGCTGAAAGCGAGCTGAAAGGCACAGAAGCCTTCGCAAGCGGATGGCCTATAGGAGATTCGATAGGCCCGTTGGTCGCAGCGTCTTTCATGGATAAGCCGAAAGAGATAGCAGAAGACGTGGTTGTCTCTGAGAAGGTTGTCGAGGGCAGGCAATGCTACTTCCTGAAAGCAAAGGGCCCTGCGCCGCATCTGGGTCGCGTGGATGAAGCGATTGAAAAAATAATGAAAAAGAAGAGAATAGCAAGAGTCGTCACGATAGATGCTGCCGGCAAGCTGGAAGGAGAAAAAACAGGCAGCGTAGCAGAAGGCGTTGGCTTTGCAATGGGCGGCATAGGCCAGAGAGAAATAATTGAGAATATCCTGTTGCCGAAGAAAATGCCTATTGATACTATTGTTGTTAAGGTTGGGCTCGAAGAAGCGATACTGCCGATGAAAAAAGACATATACGGCGCTCTCCCGAAAACAAGAGAAACGGTGATGCGCGCAATTAGAAGGGCGAAGAAAGGCCAGGCAGTCTTGGTTATTGGTGTTGGAAATTCCTGCGGAGTCAGCGACACAAGCGGCGCGGTGGACGAAGTGAAAAAAGTCGTTGAAAACCTTGACAGGAAATACAAGGAAGAGAAGGAAAAGAAGAAAGGCGGCTGGTTCTAGCCCACAAAAGTGGTCTGGAAAGGCTTATAAACATTATTATTTGTAATTTAGTATCTTACAGAGACGACTTAAACTATATGGTGTCATAAAATGGTGGTAAGCCCAAGGACGCTCGACGCGTTAAGAACAGTCGGACTGAACAAGTACGAGAGGAACTTATGGGCAGCTTTGCTAGCAAGAGGAGCTGCTTCTGCAGGCGAATTATCCGATATATCGAATGTACCTAGAAGCAGGTGTTATGATGTTCTTGAATCCCTGGCAAACAGGGGTTTCATTGTTATACAGCCGGGAAAGCCGCTCAAATATGTGGCGATCCATCCAAGAGAAGCGCTTGACAGGGCGAAAAAGAAGATAGCTGAAGAAGCGCAGGAATTAGGCGAGAAAATTGACCGCCTTGGAAAAAGCGATTCCATAAAAGAGCTGGAAAGGCTGCACAAGGAAAACATGAAAACGATGAAGCCGGAAGACCTGACCGGGGCTTTGAAAGGCAGATATGCAATGCTGCAGCAAGTCGAGAGCATGCTGAAAAGGGCAAGAAAGTCTGTTAAATTTGTCACAACAGAATCAGGCTTGGTCGAGCTTGCAGAAAATCATGGCAGTCTTCTCAAGAAAGTGTCTGACGGCGGCGTGAAAATACAGATAGCTGCGCCAATGACAAAGCAGAACGGGGAAACCATAAAAGAAGTTTCAAAATACGCGCAGATAAGGAATGTTAATGATATCGAGAAAATTGACAGACTGCTCGGCAGATTATGTGTCGTTGACGGCCAGGAATTCGTCCTCGGCCTGACAGACGATACAAAAATACACCCTACGCAGGATGTTGCATTCTGGACAAAAAGCGACCATGTTGTTACAAACTTCCTTGAGCCGATGTTCGACCTTATCTGGCACAACTCAAAGCCAGTGAAGTAGCATGGAATTCTTCAAAAGGTTATTTTCTCAAAAAGCGCAGCTAATAACAACTGCTAAAGAAGAAAAAAGAGATTTTGCAGAATACACGCAACACGTTCTTTCCGGGCCTTCTTTGCCTAGATGCGATGAAAAAAAGGACTACGCTCCTGACCATCCTTACATGCACTGATTCTTGCAGCGTTGTTCAACTTTATTAACCGCTCTGGCTAAAAATAACCATGCCGCTTCTGGACAAGATCCTGCTCAGTATTGTCCTGGGCGCTTTCATCGGCCTGGAAAGGGAATACCACAAGGGCAGGCCGGGCAGTGGCGTCCGCACGGCAGCTTTCATCTGCCTGTTCGGCATGCTCTCCACTTTCTTTGCGCTCACGTATGGTTCGCCGCTTATTCTTGCCATGGGCATAGGTATTGCAAGCGCTTTGGCTGTGTCGCTGTTCTGGTACAAGACAAGAACCCAGACACACACGGGACTGACCACTTCTATCACTATAATATTGACGTATTTTATCGGTTCTATGGTAGCCCTGGAATTTTATCGTGAAGCCATCGCGACTTCAGTGATAATATTTCTCCTGCTTTTCTCGAAAAACAGGCTTGTCGGAAATATCCGCCATCTCTCGGAGAAAGAAATACTTAACGCCGTGGAGTTTGCAATCCTGGCTTTTGTGATCTACCCGTTCCTGCCAGACTACGTCCTGCTGGGCGTCAACATCAGGGAAGCATGGGGGGTTGTCCTTGCGGTCTCTGTCGTTTCATTTGCCGGATTCCTTGCCACGCGGCATTTTGGCGAGCAGAAAGGCGTTGTGCTTTCCAGTTTCTTCGGCAGTATTTTCAGTTCTTCCGCTGTTGTCATTTCCAATATACAGAATTACAGGAAAAACAAGAAATTACTGAATCTTCTTGCATTTTCCTCGTTGCTGGCGTTTGTTGTCATGGCTGTAAGGAATATGATTGCAGCTTCATTCTTTACTGAGCAACCCGGAACAATAATGCTGTTTGCAAGCTTGATTTCTGTTTCAGTAATCTATCTTCTGTTCGCATTCTATTTCCTTAGGAAATTTCCGAAGAAGAACTTTAAACGCGATTTTCAGTCCCCTTTCGCAATAAAACCAGCATTATATTTTGGATTAATTTTCTTCCTGACATTAGCTTTCTCAAGGATGGCTGTGTCGTTCGCGCCTGCAGCAGTCATACCAATCAGTGTTCTTGGCGGGCTGGGCAGCGGCTACGCGGTTGCGGCATCATTGGCGCTGCTGTTTTCACAGGGCGCAATAAGCAGTTCAGTATTTGTCGTTTCTATCGTGCTTGCAAGCATCGCCGGCATGCTTGGCGACATAGCAACAATCTACTTCTTCAGGCAAAGCAAACTGGCAAAGAAAGTCCTTACAGCCGGCTTCGCATTACTGCTGATTGTAGTGATGCTAATCTGAACTTTTGTCCCGGATAGATATCTTGGCATAGCTTCCGCTAGTTTTGTAAAAAAGAAAGAGTAGGCAGTTGGCAAGGCCTAAATCACGCTTTCGCGCTTTTCAGTCAAACCAACTGCCTATCTTTGGGGTGTGGTCAGAGAGATGGTGAAGTTTGCTATTTTATGATTTCGATCCCGAGTTCCCGGGATTTCTTGACTTTTGATTTCTCGTCCCTGGACAAAGGGCCAAGGATGTATGGTGATTTAACGCCTGTAATTATGGTTATGACCTGGATCTTGCCCTGCAGTTCTGGCAGGACACGGGCGCCCCAGATTACTTGCGCATCGTGCGAGAGGTGTTCCTGCACGACTTCGCCTATGCGGTTGATTTCATCCAGCCTCATGTCGTTGCCGCCGATAACCTGTACAAGTGCTCCTGTTGCTCCGTTGTAATCGACATCAAGCAGCGGATGGTTCAGTGCCTTGTTTATGCATTCAAATGCCCTGTCTTCGCCATCGCTTTCTCCGAAACCTATGGAAGCAACCCCTCCGCTTGAATGCATTATCGCCTTTACGTCTGCGTAATCCAGGTTTACCAAGGACGGCTGGGATATTGTCTCTGATATGCCCTTTATCATCGTGGCTATGAGATCATCAGCGACTGCAAACGCTTTCTTAAGAGGCATGTCCTTTGCAATTTCCAGAAGTCTCTGATTTTCTATGACTATGACCGTGTCACAGGCCTGCCGCAGATTGACAAGGCCTTCTTCTGCCTTGATAATTCTTGCGCCTTCCAGCTTGAACGGGAGCGTCACGGCTGCTATGACAATTGCGCCTGTTTCGCGTGCAATCCGTGCAACTACAGGGGCTGCGCCCGTTCCTGTGCCGCCTCCAAGGCCGCATGTGATGAAAACAAGATCCATGCACCCAATCCTTGTGTCAGGTTCTTTCCTATGAGCACTTTCTTGTGTGCTTTGCTTACGTAAAGGTGCTTTGCGTCCGTGTTTATTGCAACTGTCGATGCGCCATCTATGCCCTTTTCAGTCAACGCCGTGACGGTATTATTCCCCGCACCTCCGCAGCCAAAAACTGCGATCCGCGCCTTGTGGGCTTCAAAATCAATGACGTTGTCGAAGCTTACGCCCCTTCTTGCAATCGGCGGCGCAACAGGCTTCGAAGCAGATGCTATAATATGATCAACTGTGTGCTCCTGCAACGGAGCAGCAGTGGCTGGAGCAGGATTTGCATCAATAGCAGGCTCTACAGCGGCTTCAGAAGTAGGTTTAGAAGCTGACTCTATGATTTCTTCTACGTGTGCTGCTACATTTTCATCGTGTTCGGACATGGTTTTTCACTTCTGGGAAGTATATTTCCCACAATCGAAAAGCTCTTTTAAATTCGAGCCTAATTACCCATATCCAAAAGAAACAGTCCTATCGGTAATTTGTCCAAATTTCCGAAATGTCCAATTCATGAATCCTAAATCCTTGTCCAGAGGATTGAAGATTGTAATGTTTCTACGCTTTGTCCAGAAGCGTATTGATTCCTCTTTACTCAAACCACTCTTAAAGGATTTCTGAAGTGCATAATATATATTGCAGATGATTTTCCAGGGGCCTTGCACAAAAAGTAGCGGCCTGAACAATTACTTCTTGGCCTCGGACAAGGCCGTTTCATTCTTCCGTGCCATCTCAGTTAGCCAATCTGGTGCTTATACAGCGATGCCCTATACGAAGCTGCCCTTAGAACTTCAGGCAGCCGGCAAGGATTCCTGTAGAATCAAGATGATTTGACATGTATCTTGCCCATTCCCTTGCAGATTTTCGCGAGGCAA
>JAGVVX010000048.1 GCA_018304565.1 Candidatus Aenigmatarchaeota archaeon | reverse complement strand
CCCGTAATTGCAGTCATTCTTTTGCTTCTGATAACTGTATCCCTTGTTGCTTTTGCATTCACGTGGTTCACCCGGATTGCGACAACCGCAGCGACCGGCATTGAAAACCAGACAGGCAAGCTTCTGGCAACAAAGTCTGTAAGGATAGAGAATGCGAAGGTTTCTGGGGTAATTCCGACAGCAACAACACGTATTGACTTGAGAAACACGGGGGATGTCATAATTAACAGCGGTGAACTGGCATTTTACATTGAAGATGGAAGAGTGGTAGGTTCTCTGGGATGCCCTGCAATGGAAGAGTGGTAGGTTCTCTGGGATGCCCTGCAAGCATAGCGCCGGGTTCCGTAGTCACTTGTTCGCCGCCTGCTGTTCAGTGCAACGCAACGCAGAGGCTAAGGGTTTCTGTTCCTGGCGGCGGGGATATCAATATCTGCAGCTAATGGATTATTAGATTATTTTATTTCCTTTACCCAATTGATCAATAAACTTTAGCTTTTAGAATAAGCTCTGCTTCCTTTCCCAATGCTTCTGCTTTGTCCGTTTTTTCCCAGGAGAAGGTGTCTTCCTCGCGTCCGAAGTGGCCGTAAGCGGCCGTCTTCTGGTATATGGGCCTCCTCAGCTGCAGCGTGTCTATTATGCCCTTTGGTCTCAGGTCAAAATGCTTTCTCACTATCTCCGATATATTATCTTCAGGTATTTTGTTTGTGCCAAAGCAGTCGACATTCACCGAAATTGGCTGGGCAACTCCAATGGCGTATGATATCTGGACCTCGCATTTGTCGGCAAGGCCTGCTGCTACAATATTCTTTGCAACATAGCGTGCAGCGTAAGCACCGCTTCTGTCGACCTTTGTCGGATCTTTTCCTGAAAAACAGCCGCCGCCGTGGCGGCCTACGCCGCCATAAGTGTCAACTATGATCTTCCTGCCTGTCAGTCCTGTGTCGCCCTCGGGCCCGCCGATCACGAATTTTCCCGTAGGATTCACAAAAAACTTGGTATTTGCATCTATGTAATCTCCGCATATAGGCTTTATCACTTTTTCGATCATGTCGCTCCTGATTGTTTCGATCTCGACGTGTTCCTTGTGCTGTGTAGAAATAACAACCGTGTCCACTCTCTGGGGCTTTCCGTTGCTGTATTCGACAGTGACCTGCGACTTGCCGTCTGGACCGATATAATCGACTATTCCCGATTTCCTGACCTCTGCCAGGCGGCGAGCAAGCTTGTGGGCAAGTATGATGGGCAGCGGCATCAGCTCCTTCGTCTCATTGGTTGCAAACCCGTACATCATTCCCTGATCGCCTGCGCCTTGTTCTTTTCCTTCTTTTTCATCAACCCCCGTAGCTATGTCGGGCGATTGCTCATGAATTGAAACTAGAACGCCTGCGTCATTGCAGTCTATTCCGTATGTTGGATCCGTATAGCCTATTTCTTTCAGTGTTTGCCTCACTATTCTTTGCACGTCGACAAAGCCTTTTGTGGTCACTTCTCCAGCAACAACAACAAGACCTGTTGTTGTCAACGACTCTACAGCTACACGAGAATAAGGATCCTGCTTGTAAAGTTCGTCAAGGATTGCGTCGCTGATTTGGTCGCATATTTTATCAGGGTGGCCTTCTGTTACACTCTCGCTTGTTACAAACTCTTTCATTCTGCTCGGTTTTATATTTAGCAATTGCGCTTAAATATATATCAGAAAAGTTTATTCACATAAGAATAAGTTATCCGTCGGTGTATCAAATGAACCTTTCAGAAATAAAAGATATCAGAAGAAGCCTCGGCCTTACACAGTCAGAACTGGCTAAGATGGCTGGAATAAGCCAGGCAACAATTGCGAGGATAGAAGCTGGCAACGTCGATCCTGCTTTTGCCAACGCACAAAGGGTGTTTTCTGCGCTGGACAAAGTGAAGAAGACGCAACTGCCCAAGCATGTCAGTTTGCAGGATATAATGTCGAGAAAGGTCATATACATAGAAAGCACGGCTAATCTGAGAAAGGCTGCAATCATCATGAAAAGGAAGAATATTTCGCAAATGCCTGTGATAGAAAAAGGCGCGATAGTCGGTTCGATAACAGAGGCGGACATATCTCACGCGGTTTTTTCGAGAAATCCTGAAAAGCTTTCAGTGAAAGATGTTATGAAATCTCCTATGCCGGCCATAGACGTGAATTCCAGCATAGATCTCGTTGTCGGGCTTCTAGATTACTCGCCTGCGCTGCTTATAACCAAGAGAGGCTCTGCGACAAGCATCATTACCCGCGCGGACATGCTGAAGATAATCAAGAGATAGACTTTTATTGATAAGAGTCATATTGGCTAAATGAGGCTTTTAGCGCCTGTATTCTTTATTTCTCTTTTTGCAAGTTTATCGAATGCCATCGTTATTAATGAAATAATGTACAACCCAGCAGGGGACGACAACAACAACGAATGGGTTGAGCTATACAACAACGACAGCATAAGCTACAACATGAGCGGCTGGACAATAGGGGATATGAACTCGAACGATTCACTCCAGAGGCTGCAAGGGAACGATATTCTGCCTGCAGGCGGCTATGCACTCATAGGCGAGGAAGGAGTAAACCTTTCTTTGTATCCGAACGCGATATTTTTCTCCGCTGGGGCGGCCATAGGAAACGGTCTTGGAAACACAAATGATGCGGTGTTTCTGTTTTCCGACAGCCTGCTAGACAACATAAGCTATTCCTCCTCACAAGGAGGAAATGAAAATGGCAAGACATTGTGCAGGCTGCTTGGTGGCATAACCGAATGCCAGCCAACGCCAGCAGCTTCCAACATCGCGAGCAACCAGGATGTAAAGCTTGAGATTCTATTGCCCGGCGTCGTAGTTGTCAGTCAGAACTACACGTCGCTTTTCAAAATAGAGATAGACAACAAGAACTGCGCCGCAATGGACAATATTTCTGTTTCTTATAACATAACAAACGCCACCTCAGTAATCAAACAGGGCAGCTTCACGAAGGGCGTCGGCTGCACAGCTACATCGGATACAGGCGACTGGGTGCCGGATAAAGAAGGCGGTTTCGCGCTTTGCGGAATAATATCACAGACGACATCCGGCGACGCCTTGGCATCAAACAACGTTGCCTGCAGGAACGTAACTGTCATGGCTTCAGCAGCATGCAGCCTCAACATATGGCTTGAGGCGAACTCTGTAGTAAATGCAGCCTCAACGATGAATTATAAAATACTTGTTAACGATACAGGCTGCAGCAACAGCTCGCATTCACTGTCAGTATCATATTGGATAGAGGATCTGTTTGGCAAAATTGTCAGGAATGAAACAACAGATCAGAGCATGACATGTTTCATAAGCATCGACAGGCAGTGGACTCCGGGAGGCATCGAAGGCTCAGAGGCATTCACGATAAACGCAGACATAACAAACCCTTATTGTACGGACACGGACAGCAGCAACAATTTCAATACAAAGCTGATAGCAGTCAGGGGCTTGACAGGCGAGGTGGAAAAGGAATCGTACATCAAAATCAACGGCGTGGACGTCGGCTCTGACAATGTTGCACAATACGGCGAAACGGTTGATGTGACTGCCGAGGTTTACAGGAACAGCACCGCCAAATATGCGGTGAATGTGTGGATTAAGAATTCTAACGGGACCGGAATAAGCGGGGTGTCGGCGATTCACGCAAACAAGAAGCTTGCAACATACGTGCTGAAGATTCCTATACAGCTTAAGCCGAACTGCGACAGCGCCTTTGCCGACGGGGTACACACAATAGTTTTTGAAGGCCTGGACACAAACGCAAACGCGGCCGTGAACATAAGCGGCATATCCGGCTCGACATGCAAAACAGCCGCGGTTTCCGGTGGTTCTGGCAGCGTCTCCGGTGGCGGCAGTTCAGCCGGCGGCTCCAATACAATCTCCTTGCCATACGAGGCGGTATCCTATCCAGACCGCGTTTACGCGGGCCAGAAATTCTTTGTCAAACTGAAACTCATGAATGTGTGGGGTGCAGAAAAAAACTTTTCAGTTTATTCGTATGTGTACAGGAACAATACGCCCGTAAGCATCGGCTTCGGTAACGGCAGGTGGTCAGGCAGCTGGGATGCAAACAAGCGCGATATAAAACTCCTGCCCAACGAATCCGTAATAGTTAACCTTGAAAGTCAAATAGAAAATGCAACAGAACCCGGTAAATACATTCTAAACGCAAGGGTGCAGGCTGACAAGGACTACGATTTCAAGAGAGACTTGGACGTTGTGTCTCGGCCGCATCTAATGGTCACAAAAGACGGAAAATCCATCAGTCTTGAGACAGACTGCACTGGCTGCAGCATCTTGGTGTTGCCCGAAGATATTGTATTTAACACAACAAGCGCGAGCATGGAGGCAAGCGCTGGCCGTCATAGTATCATGCTTTTAACGGGTGACGCGATACTGGAAAAGGTATCCGTTGACGTTGATGACAGGGAGAACCGCACAGAAAGAGCTGGAACAGACAATATTGTAACCGGATCCTCAACAAAAGCGGATTTTATCTTTGACATAGTTGCCGTGGCAAAAGCTTTTGTTCTTGTTTTCATCCAGAAGTTTGCTTAAGAGCTTTTCCGCGTCTTTCATATAATGTTTGTTCTTAACGAGCCTGCAATGGTTGTAAGAGACTATCTGGTAATAGCTGACGTACATATAGGAATAACAAAAGCGCTGAAGGATGCAGGAGTTATGCTGCCTTCGCAGGTAGAAAAGCTGGCTGAAAAAATAAACGCGCTGAAGCGCGCATCAAATGCAAGAAACCTGATAATCCTTGGAGACTTCAAGCACGAGATACCAAGAATATCATGGCAGGAAAGGATGGAAATACCACAGATACTTTCGCTGCTTGCTTTTGAAAAAATAATAATAACAAAGGGCAATCACGACGGTAACATAGAAAAAATAGTGAAGGATAAGAGGGTAAAAATAAGAAAATCCTTTGCTGTCGGCGGCTATATCTTCACCCACGGCCACAGGCGGATTAAAGCTGGAAAAAAGACAGTAGTTATGGGCCACAATCATCCGCACGTTAAATTTGTTGATGACATAGGGACGTCTTATGTGAATCCTTGCTGGGTTGTAGGCAGGTCGTTGAAGCACCGCCTGGTTCTGGTGCCTGCTTTCAACGAATTGTGCGGTGCAACTGTTGTAAATGGCAAGGATGCGTTTCTGGGCCCGATAGCAAGGAACATGGACAGGAAGAACGCAAGGGTTTATCTTCTTGATGGCACGTATATCGGCAGAATAAAAAATATAATGGTGAAATGATGGCATTCCAGTTATTTTCAGAAAAATTAAAACATTTGCTGAAGCAGAGGGGCTTTAGCGAGCCGACGCTGCCGCAAAAGATGGGAATACCAAGCATACTTGAAGGGAAAAATGTACTGATAATCGCGCCAACCGGCTCTGGAAAAACAGAAGTCGCATGCCTGCCCTTGTTTGATTTAATTCATACGAAACAGCTTGCACCTATAAGCATGCTTTACATAAATCCTTTGCGCTCTTTGTCACGGGACTTGTTGGACAGGCTTGTGTGGTGGGCTGACAAGCTTGACCTGGAAATAGCCGTGCGCCACGGCGATGTCAGCACGCGGGAACGCGCTGCGCAAGCAGAGATGCCGCCGCATATTCTGATAACAACACCCGAAACACTTGGGGCAATGCTTACCGGCAAAAGAATGCGCGAACACTTGAAAAACGTGAAGTACGTTGTTGTTGACGAGATTCACGAGCTTGTAGAAAGCAAAAGGGGTATACAGATGTCACTGTTACTTGAGCGCTTGCGCGAGTTCGCGGGAGACTTTCAGCGAATAGGACTTTCAGCCACCGTAGGTTCTCCTGACAAGGTTGCAGCGTTTTTAGGCGACAATATAAACATAATTAGGGCAGAACTTGAAAAAAGATATGAAATAAGCGTCGAGAACCCGAGGCCCGGCATCAAAGACAAAGCGATATCCGATGACCTGTTCATAGGGCCTGAAACAACAGCAAGACTTCGGAGACTTCACGATCTTATAACATCGCATAAAAGCGTTCTGGCGTTCACGAACACCCGTGAAACTGCAGAAATTTTGTCATCCAGATTGCGGTCCTTGAATAAGGAGCTGAAGCAGACGGTGCACCATGGCTCGCTTGCAAAGGAAAAGAGAATAAAAAGCGAGCAGGAATTCAAGCAGCGAATCCTGAAATCATTAATAGCAACAAGCAGCTTGGAACTCGGAATTGACATAGGTTCTATAGATCTGGTTGTCCAATACCTGTCGCCGCGTCAGGTAACGCGCCTGATCCAGCGTGTCGGGAGAAGCGGCCATCGTGTCGGGGAAGTCAGCAAAGGCATCATATTATCTGGCGCAGAAGACCTCTTTGAATCTACAGCAGTTGCAAACAACGCGATGGAAGGAAGGCTTGAGCAGGTAAAGATGCACAGCATGGCTTTAGACGTCCTGGCTTCCCAGATTGTAGGCATAGTTTTTGACAAGAACCAGGCAAATCCGGATGAAATATACAACATAGTGAAAAGGAGCTATCCGTACAAAGACATAGAGAAGAAAGACGTGGAGGAAATAATAAAGTTCCTGGAAACATTGCGAATCTTGTGGATAAATCCCGCGGAGGGAAGTTATTCTGTGCGAAGAAGGAGAAGGGCTTTCCCATATTATTTCGAGAACCTTTCGACAATACCGATGAAAAAGCAATATCGCGTCATTTCTATTATAGAAAACGAACCAATAGGTTTTCTTGACGAGGAATTTGTTGCAGAGCACGGCCAGCCGGGGGAAAAATTTGTGGTCTCTGGGCGCGCATGGAGAATTATCCAGACAGATGCCCAGAAAGTGATGGTTGAGCCCGTGGAAGACATAGAGTCTGCAATACCTGCCTGGGAAGGCGAGCTGATCCCGGTGCCGTTCCGCATCGCCCAGGATGTTGGCAAACTGCGCCGGAGAATCCTTCACATGAGCGAGGCCGAGGCCGGCGAGAAGTACAAGATTAATTCACATGCCGCCGAAGAAATGAAGGAGCTGATGCGCAACCAGTCAAAATTCATGATACCTGACGAAAAGAATTTCCTTATGGAAACCTACAAAGATTTCATAATAATGCATGCATGTCTGGGTTCGATGGTCAATGACACGCTTGGAAGATATATAGCTGCCATCCTCACAGAAGAAACCGGCGTCTCTGTCAATGTGAAGGCGGATCCTTACAGAATAATACTACAGACGATGGTGAAGCCGGAGAAGATAGTGGAAATATTGCTGTCAGGCGGCGGGAACGGCGGCATAGAAGAAACCCTCACCCGCGCCATAGAGCGTTCAACGCTTTTCAAGTACAGGTTCATTCATGTTGCAAGGCGCTTCGGCATCATATCCAAGCAGGCGGATTACGACAGGATAAACATGAGTAAAATAATCATGCAATATGCAAACACGCCGTGCTACAAGGAAACGCTAAGAGAGATATTCCTCGACAAGATGGATATCCCACTGGCGGAAACAGTGCTCCAGGCAATAGCAAAGAATGAGATAACAATAAAGGTTATGGAGGGCTTGAGCCCGCTCGGTGAACTTGGAATTTCACACCAGTTCGGTGATGTCCTTAAGCCGCGAATGCCTGAAAAGGAAATATTCAACGCCTTCAGGAGGCGCCTCATGCTGACAAGAGTGCGGATACTCTGCATGAACTGCGGTGACTATAACCTGATAAGGACGGTAAAAGACATGGAAGACCAGCCTGAATGCCCAAAGTGCTCCTCTCGCATGATCGCTGTCGCAAGGAGGGGCCAGGTAAATATTTCCGGCATCGTGAAGAAAAAACACAAAAAGAAAGACCTCAGCGCTGAGGAGCTCAAGGTTTTTGCAACCATAAGGAGAAGCGCCGACCTGGTGATCGTCTACGGCAAGAAAGCTGTAATAACCCTGGCTGGCCATGGCATCGGCCCCGAGACTGCAGCTAGGATACTTGCCCGTCTCCACACGACAAGAGAAAAGCTGCTTCGTGACATACTTGAAGCAGAGAAACAGTTCGTGCGGACAAAGAAGTACTGGAAGTGAAAAGGAGCGCAATTTCTCCGCATCCTCTTCCTTTTAGAAGAAAAAAGAACAACTATTTGCTGATAGCAATGAAAAACCAGGAACTTGCCCGGATTTTTCGCCACGTCGCGCTCTACTTGGAGATGGATAATGACATAATTCTCAAAAAGCGTAGCTTTTTGAAATTCTCGAAATCCAAAGGATTTCGGAATCTCGGAGAAACGGAGTTTCTCCGAAGATCTCGGAGAAGCGAAGCTTCTCCCAAGATATTCAGGATTAGGGCTTACGAGAACGCGGCAAATTCTCTGGAATCGCTTCCGGACGACATTGAGAACATTTACAAAAAAGGCGGCATCAAAGCCTTGGAAGATGTGCAGGGCGTTGGCAGGGGCATAGCAGAAAAGATAGAAGAATATCTGAAGACCGGAAAGATAAAACATTATGAAGAAATGAAAAAGCGGGTGCCAGTCGATATAGACTCTTTGTCCGCAGTCGAAGGCTTGGGGCCTAAAAAGATACTTATCCTTTACAAAAAACTGAAGATAAAAAATCTCAAGGACTTGGAAAACTCTGCACAAGCAGGAAAGATAAGGAAGCTGGCTGGGTTTGGCGCAAAAACAGAAGAAAATATTTATTCTCAAAGGCATTGGCTTCGCAAAGACGAGCAATGAAAGGTTTCCTATTGGCGTTGTTCTTCCTATCGCCGTCGAGATAGAAAAGCGCCTGCAGTCACTGCCTTACGTAAAGCGCGCCATTGTAGCAGGTTCCATTAGAAGGCGGAAAGAAACAATAGGCGACGCAGATTTCCTTGTTGTCTCGGAACAGCCAAGGAAAGTGATGGATTATTTTGTCTCGATGCCGGATATTGCGCGTGTCTATGGCAGGGGTGAAACAAAATCGATGATCAAGCTCAAGAACGGGCTTGACGCTGATCTGCGCGTCGTGCCTGAAAGAAGCCTGGGCGCGGCTTTGAATTATTTCACAGGGAGCAAG
>JAGVVX010000047.1 GCA_018304565.1 Candidatus Aenigmatarchaeota archaeon | reverse complement strand
TTCAGAATTAATGCAACTGGGATACAGTGACAATTCCAGAACTGGCGTTCCTGCAGCGGATTCAGGAACAGGAACCGCTGGTGCGCCGGGTATTGCAGATACGATGTATCTGCATGCCGTCACTCAAGAAGCAGGAGGCCGTACATCACAGCAATGCCCAGGACGATAGCTGTCATCTGCAGCACGGAGCTCTTCGCGGTGAATCTCTTGTGCAGCTCCGGTATCAGGTCGGAGCCTGCGATGTATATGAAACTCCCGGCCGCGAAAGATACGAGGAATGGCATTGAATTTTCCACGTAAGAGCTGATTATGACCGCGGAAAGCGCGCCGAAAACTGCGATAATGGCGGAAAGAAAGAACCGGCACGCTCACAAGATAGGAAGCGACAATTATGAGGCCGTCTATGAAATTGTGTACTGCGTCGCCGAAAAGGTTCATGTAAGCAAACGAATGCGCGTGCGCCCGCGATGTTGGTATGTGGCAGTGCCTCCACTGGATTATCTTTTCCATGGCAAAAGACGCCAGTATGCCTGAAAGCACGAAGAAGGATGTCCTCAGGCCAAACCCTGCGCCTTCAGCCACTTCCGGCAGCATGTGAATAAACACGTCGCCGAGAAGGGCCCCCGCGGAGAAGCCTACAAAATAAAGCAGAACTTTCTTGAGCGTGGCGTCTTTTATAGAGAGCGTAAGGACGCCTGCAAAAGAAACAAGGCTGACGGCGATCACGCTTATCAGCGAAAGCAAGAGGGGATCGGTCATGGCATCACATTCTAATTAGATTGAAAATATTGCCTGCGTGAAATAAATAGGCAGCGGTGATCAGGCTTTTTTCTCCTTCTTTTTTCGTGCTCGACTATCAGGGCGTGGAATTCCTTGTACAGGCCTGCATTATTCGGCAGGCTTTTCTCGAACATATCACGCAGCTTATCATAATCTTCGTCGCCTTCAATCAGTCCGAGGCGCGAGAACAGGCGCCTCGTGTACGCGTCGACTACAAAAACCGGCCTGTTGCATGCATAAAGCAGCATTGAATCCGCAGTCTCCCTGCCGATCCCTTTTATCGCCAGCAGCTCATCCCTGGTCACGGACTTGTAGAAATCGCCGTCAAAGCTTATGATGAAACCAGAGAATTCTTTCAGCCTGCCTGCTTTCTGACGGAAGAATCCTGAAGGCCTGACAAGCTTCTCCAGCGCGGGCAACGGACACGAACCAATTGATTCCGGCGATGTCTTTCCTGCGCCAACAAGGTTCTGCAAAGCCTTCTCAACGTTTTTCCAGCTTGTGTTCTGCGTGAGTATGGCGCCAACGCAAACCTCGAATTCCGGGGGCCTGAACATGCCAGATATGGGCCACCATTTTTGCGGGCCTATGTCCCTGAAAAGGTCATTGTAAACCTGCAGCACTTTCATGGTTCAGGTTTACCTGAAGACTTTAAGAGAATTTATCCTGTTGTGCCAAGAGAAAGCAGGACTTCTTCTGCGGCAAATTTCTTGCCATCAGGCGTTGTCAGTGCAATCTCAAAGAATCCATAGTCGTTTGGCTGGGACACATAAGACCTGAAAGGCAGCACCAGCCTGTAGCCGTAATCATCGTAGCCGGATTTTGATATGCTGATGCCAGACCACGACTCGATAAGATCCCCGTGCATCCTGGTGCCGTTGACATCGTATGCAGAACGCCAGATTCTTGCGTTTATTGTGCCGTCAGTCGTCTCCAGGTTTCCATATGAGTCCTTCGGGGAAAGGACAACTTCAATGCCGTCTCTTTCGGCATCGGTGTCAAAATTCCTTGCGCGCGGCAGTATTGTGCTGAGGCCGGCAACCTTTGTAGGCTCTGCCGCCTGGATGTTCGTTTCTCCCGGTTCATTTTTCATCGCATTTTCCGTGCTGCCCGGGGTACTGATTCCGGGGCCAAAAAGGAAGAACAGGGCTGCAACCAGAATAGCAGCAATGAAAATTATAGCCAATGTATTGCCTGAGTTCTTCTTGCCCATGAAGAAGACATCCCTTCAAACCTTTAAGAATCTGAAAAGCGGGCCTTTGAGAACTACTAATCTTTCTTTTTCAGGCGTAAGATATTCAAACCTTTTTTAGGGCCAATCGCCATTTCCCAATCTGACTCTCTCTGATAAAATGGAGCCGCTCCAATTAATGACGATGGTCCATATGGATCCAAGTATCTCATTACCATGGCCATATTCTCACCGGACCTGACAATATCTTCAACACTAATTACTTTTTTCCCGGCAGTATTTTCATTTATTGCAGTCACATGTTCAGGTACAACTTTTAATCCAGAGTCTTTAGAAAACTTTACAAATCCAAGATTGCATTCCAGCAATTCCGCAAGTGCCATTGCTATTTCTGTAGCTCCGCAGGCACATCCTATTATGTAGTCAGGAATTTCAATACCATCACCGGCAGTTTGTAACAATTTCCTTAGAAAAACTAATACATCATCTGGTGTAGGCATGTAAGGATCGTCGAAACGATCCAGATTTCTCTGCCTTCTTCTATAACTCATCCCATCGATTGCTGCCAAGTCACTTTCTGAAGCTTCAAGCCATTCATTGAATACTGCATTCTGAGGACTGCCTTGATAATACCCCGAAAGGAAAGTTCTGCCAACAGCAGTCAGGCTATCTAGAAGTCCTAGTGCCCTTTCCCTTCTTTCTCCTGATGGCTCCCAGAATAATCCATCAAAAAGAGGCTGCCAAAGATAGAATATGCCATGCCTGACAGCATCTGGCTCGCTGCTTTTCTTTGCAAGTTTCGCGAATGCGTAAAATGAACCAGCTTGCCTATATTCATGATTATAAACAGTTACATTTCGCAAATCTGCTGGCAAGAGTCTTGCTTTTTCCCTTAAGTCACTTTTCATGGCTGGCATCATTTAACCAGAGCAGCAAAGTTTTAAAATTAAGCGGGCCCGGAGGGATTCGAACCCCCGGCCTTCTGGTTGCTTTCCTCAAAACTTGGTCCGAAGCATCGCCATTATTCATTCAGACGCTCTATCCAAGCTAAGCTACGAGCCCACTGAAATAGTTGATATTATTTACAAATTAATAATGATGTACAGGCTTTATATATTTTCTTACATATCTTACTTGTAAGGTGAATAAGATGGGACTTATTGAAATGAAAACTGCGAAAATAACGGAAAAAGGTCAGATAGCTATACCTAAGGACATAAGAGAACTCGAAGGCTTCAAACAGGGTGACAAGATAGCCATACTTGCTTTTGACGATCATATAGAACTGAGACCGCTAAAGAGCATAAAGGGTGGAAGAATCTCAGCTTTGCTTAGCGAAAGGGCCCTCGCAAAAGATTGGAATACAAAAGAGGAAGATGAAGCATGGAAGGACTTGTAAAAGGTGATATTGTTGTATTACCTTTCCCATTCTCTGATCTTTCAGCAAACAAAAGAAGGCCTGCTCTTATTGTAGCGGAAGGTGAATACGGAGATATGATTCTGTGCCAGATAACAAGCAAGCCAAAAAAAGGTGCACAATCAGTTGAATTAAGGGATAAAGACTTCCAAGAGGGCAAGCTGAAAATAACCAGTTACGTAAGGCCAAAAAAAATATTCACTGCTGATTCAGGCTTAATACTTTACAAAGCAGGAAAGATTAAAAAAGAAAAGGCAAAAGAAGTTGAAGATACAGTTTGCAGGATTATGAAAGAATAAAAAATTAAAAAGAATAGAATTGTGATATAAATGGAAACAAAGCTGATTGCAGGCGCTCTAATAATGCTCTTTGGGGCTGTAATGCTTCTAGCAAATCCAATAAGCTTCACTAACCCATCCTCGCTCTTTACCGTTCTTGGACTGGTCGGCTTCATCATTTTTGCTGTCGGCTTCTATTTTACTTTCAAGGAACTGAAGTGATTTTATGAAAGAAGAGATTGCTTCTATGGCAATGAAGCACAACAGGCTCCAGACGCTTTTTCTTTCCGTCCTGCTGGTTTATTCGATTTATGCGCTGGCATTAGTCGTAGCGCCTGTGGGCTTATACTCCAAGGGCATTGCCGTATTTTTCGCCGGCGGTCCTGTTGGAATGCTCCTTTATCATGTATGGAGAAAAATGCGCGACATAGAGCATGCTGCAGGGCAGACGTGATCAGTTTATTTTCTTGTGCAGTATCTTCCTTATGGTGTCTGCATCACCTCGGCCTTCTGTCTGCTTCATTACCTGCCCGACAAGGAAGTTGAAGGCCTCCTGCTTGCCTGACTTGTAGTCCATCAGCGTCTTGGGGTTCTGGTCGATAACCTTCTGGACAACCGGCTCGAGCACAGATTCGTCATAAATCCTGGCGCGCTTTGCAACGAGCTTTCCGGGGTCCGCCGGGTGCGTGACAATCTCGCGGAGCATCATCTCGGCGCTCCTGTCCGTGAGCTGCTTATTTTCAATCATGCGCAGCAAGCTCACCAAGTGCTTTGCTTCAAGCCCGGTGCCTTTCATGCGCAGGTTGCTGTAATTCAGGGTCTTCTTGATCTCGCCGGCAAACCATTTCGCAGCCAACTGGGGATCTATTTCTTCTATGACTTGCTCGAACATCAATGCAAGATCCGGCTCGCTTACAATAGACATAGAAAGCTCCAGAGGTATTTTCAGTTCCCTTGTATAGCGGCTTATCTTCTGCTCAGGCAACTCGGGCATCGCCGCCTTTATCTCTTCAATCACTTCCTTTTCTATTGTTATCCTCGGCAAGTCGGTATCAAATATATATCCGTAGTCCTCCTCGCCTTCTTTCAGGCGCATGGATCTTGTGACTCCGGCAACATCATCCCAGGCGCGCGTCTCGCGGAGCACTTTTCCCTTTCTTCTTATTTCATTCTTCTGCCTGATAATCTCATAATTCAGCGCGCGCTCGACTTCTTTGAAGCCGCTTATGTTTTTCACCTCAACGCGCGCAGATTCAAGGGAAATATTGGCGTCGCAGCGCATGCTTCCCTCGATATTCGGGTCGAAAACGCCCAAGTACTGCAGTATGCTTGAAAGCTTGTCGAGAAACATCCTGGCTTCTTTTGGAGATGAAAAATCAGGCTCGGTAACTATCTCAACAAGCGGCGTGCCGCTGCGGTTGTAATCGACAAGAACGTAATCGCCGCCAAGGCCGCCCACATGCACAAGCCTTGCCGGGTCTTCCTCAAGCTGGATCCTGGTTATCCTGATCTTCTTTTTGTTGACGACAACGCAGCCCTCGCGCGCGAAAGGCAGCTCGTACTGCGTTATCTGGAAGTTCTTTGACATGTCCGGATAGAAATAAGACTTGCGCGAGAAGAATGCTTCCTTGTGGAACTTGCAGCTGAGTGCAAGCCCTATCTTCATCGCATACTCTGTGGCTTTCCTGTTCGTCCTTGGCTTGCTGCCTGGCATGCCCAAGCATGTCGGACATGTCAGCGTATTCGGCTCCTTGGAAACATCATTCCTGCATCCGCAGAACAGCTTTGTCTTCGTCAGCAACTGGCAGTGCACCTCTAATCCGATTTTCATATTTTTCACCGTTTTGCAAAAAACCCTAATATCGTATCATGTAATTTGCCGTTTGTGGTCAGGTAATCTTGAGAGAAAATTGTATCTTTTCCTTCAATATCGGTTAATTTTCCTCCTGCCTCTTCTATAATTATTTTTTGGGCGGCCACATCCCACGGTTTTAAATTGAGATTTAACATAATATCTACAGAACCCTGGGCAAGAAGGATACATCCCATCTGCTGCCCAAAGCCTCTGTGGCGGGCACAGTTTGTTATTATCTTCATGAATTGCCTGTCATAATGTTTTTTATAATATCTGTCTACGTCATCAAAAACAAAGAACGAATCTTCTAATCTCTGTGTTCTAGAAACTTTTGCTCTCTTCTGATTTACAAAACACCCTTTTCCTTTTGCTGCATAAGCAAGGATATTAAATTTGGGCATATTTATTACGCCAGCAACTACTTTGCCATCTTTCTCCAATGCAATGAATGTTGCAAAGAAAGGGACTTTCCGGATGAAGTTCTTGGTTCCATCTATGGGATCTATAATCCATTTGTATTCAGAATCTGTCTGCTGGTACGGAAATTCTTCTCCCAGAAAATTATGGTCAGGAAAGTGTTTCTTTATAATGGAAACTATTTTCTTTTCAGCTTCCTTGTCTGCAATTGTAACAGGGGAGTTGTCGGCTTTTTTTTCTACCTTGAGGTTTGAATCAAAATACCTGTTTATTATATTCCCTGCTTCCTTTGCAGCTTGTATCGCAACTTTCAGTTCTTTCATATCTTCACACCCAATTTTCCCAGTTCTTTTTCCAGATGCTTTGCATCCTTGAACAGAACAGCTTTGCCACCGGTTTTTTTCACAGCTTTCAGGAAATCTTTGTTATCGTCAACCACAATGCAGTCTTTTGGCTGGACATTTAGTTTATTGGCAGCTCGCAAAAATAGTTTAACGTCTGGTTTTGTAATGCCGTGATTAAATGAGAAGTGATGATGATGGAATTCCTTGAGCACATTGTATTTCTTGTCAAGATATTTAACACGTTCGGCGTAATTTGCAGAAAGCACTGAAACCCTGTATTTGTGCCGAAGCTTTCTTACAAGTCGCATCATATCCTTCCTAGGGGTGTAGGAAGAATGCCATATATGTTCTGCTTCCTTTAGCTGCTTTCTGGACAGGTTAATTTTTTTTGAAACAGTTTTCCAATATTCATCAGAAGTTATTTTTCCTTCCGAATACTTTTTCCTGTGATCTCCTCGAAGTGCACTATGAACAGCTTCATGTGAGAGCTTGAATTTCTTAGCTATCTTTTCGAGGCCAATCTTACCGCCTTCGCTAAAGTAAACCCCGCCAAAGTCAATCATTATCACGGGCTTGTTGTGCGTTTTCATTTTAGCACCTTGTACATGATTATGTCATCCGTGTATTTTCCTTTTCTTTTGATGCCTCCCGGGATCTTCCCCGCATAGGCAAACCCAAGCCTTTTGTAAAGTTTTTGCGCCACCCTGTTGTTTTTGTACACGCTCAGCTTTACAATCTCGATATTGAGGCTGTCTTTCGCAATCCTGAGGACATGCCATGAAAGCCTTTTTCCCAGCCCCTTGCCGGTGTATTCTTGCAGGACGCAGATGCCATAGACTCCTGCATGCTTGTGCGTCTGCAGCTCCTCTCTTGTGACGGAAGCCGAGCCGACAATCTTCCCCTTGTGCTCCGCAACAATATATATCTCGTTCTTTTTTCTCATGCCTTCCATGGTTTCCCTGAACCATTTCTCCTCTTCTTTCCTGCTTACCGGCGTTATCCGCGCAAGAAAAGGCGTTTCCTTAATGACTTTATTGTAGAATTTCCATATTTTTGTGAGGTCGCTTTTCTTCGGGTATCTGATAACTATCTCTATTTCCTTGTTTCCTTTCCTTATTTTTATCCTGTCAACTGTCTTTCCCTCTTTCATTTCTTCCCATCCCTTGCTGCTGTTTCGAATGCAGCGGCTGTTTCTATCAGCCTGGATTCCTGCAGATGATCGGCCATCAAGTGCAAACCAACAGGAAGGCTGCTTATGAAGCCGCAGTTTATTGAGAGCTGCGGTATGCCTGCCACGTTAGAAGGCACAGTCAAGGCATCCATCTGATAATTCTCGAGCGGCGTCAGCCTTGCAATATCAGAAAATTTAGGCGGCAGTATGGGCATTGTCGGCGCTGCCAGCACGTCGCATTTCTTGAACGCTTTCTTGAAATCATTAATTATCATAGTGCGCACTTTCATTGCTTTCAGATAATACGCATCGCGATAGCCTGACATTCTAGCGAAAGTACCAAGGATGATGCGCCTCTTTGCTTCCAGCCCAAAGCCGGCAGAGCGCACTTTGGAGAAATAATCGCTGAAGTTTCCTTCAATGTCCAGGTGCAGGCCGTAGCGCATGCCGCAGTATTTCGAAAGGTTTGTTGAGGCTTCCGCCGACGCTATAATATAGTATGCTGCGAGTGCGTACTTGGTCATTGGCAAGGATATTTTTACGCTTTTCGCGCCAAGGCTTTCCAGTTTCTCTATTGCTGACTCCACCTGCTTGGTTATTTTTGGATCCACGCCGTCAAAATATTCCTTGGGAACGCCAATGCGCAGCCCTTTCAGGTCCTTTTTTGCCGCGGATTTCGTGTAATCCTGTTTCTTGATGTTCAATGACGTGCTGTCCATTGGATCATGGCCCCCAATATGAGAAAGCAAGAGCGCTGCATCGTAGACGCAGCGCGCCATGACGCCAATCTTGTCCAGGCTGTTTGCGTAATCAATGAGGCCGTAACGCGAGACAAGGCCGTAAGTCGGCGTGAGTCCTACAACGCCGCAGAAAGCAGCAGGGCAGGATATGCTGCCGCCTGTGCTTTCAGCCAGTGCTATATGAGGCATTTTCAGCGCTGCTGTAATGCCTGCAGCGCCGCCTGAAGAACCACCGCAGCTCCGCTGCGGGTCGTAGGGGTTCTTTGGCACGCCGTATGCGCTGTTCGTGGAGAATGTGCCAAATCCGAATTCGTCCTGATTTGTCTTCCCGAGCACCCTTGCTCCAGACTCCTTTATTCTTGCGACAGCTGTCGCGTCGAAAGGCGGCATGTAGCCTTGCAGGATTTTTGAGCCGGCAGACGACTGCATGCCCTTCACGCATATGCAGTCCTTGACAGATATGGGCAATCCGTACAATGGCGCTTCTGCGGCAGCCCGCTGCCTGAAGTTTGCGACAAACTGGAAGAAATTATAAGTCTCGTTCAATGCGCTTGTCTTTTCTGTCACGGCTGAGCAGAAATCAGCGTAATTTATGCTGCCGTTCCTGCTTTCATCCACGAATTCTTTCACAGAAATATTGTATTTCTATCAATCCCAAAGATTGCACTCCAAAAATACCTGCGACAGAAGGTGCGGAGCTTATCTTTCCCTTTCTAACGAGCTCAAAGGCTTTCTTTAAGTCAATCTCAACAACTTCAAGAAATTCATTTTCATCTTCTTTTGCCTTTTCCTTGGCTATCCTGAGATTTGTTGCAAGGAACACAGTAGTTCTTGATGCAGACCTGCCGATAAGTGAATGATAACAAGCTATTTTCTTTATTTTTCCTGCTTTGTAGCCTGTTTCTTCCTCGAGTTCGCGCAAAGCTGCAATCTTGGCCGTTTCGCCTTTGTCTATAGCCCCGGCCGGAATTTCGAGTGTAATTTCATTGAGAGCCGGCCGATATTGCTGGACAAATAATATTTTTCTGCCCTTTGTTACAGCAATAATGCCAACAAAATCAGGGCATTCTAAGATTTCATAGTCAGTAATCCTGCCGTTATGAATTTTTAGCGTATCTTTTCTCACAGCTATACGGTTGCCGTTGAAAAGGTGCCTGGATTTGACCAGCTTCCATTTCTTGATCATCAAATCACCTTGGGCCCCCTGAAGAATCCTTTCTCCTTGTGCGCTGTGTTGTCCAGCGCCTTTCCCTGCGGCAGGCATTCTTCCGGCTGGTCTTCGCGCAATACGTCTTTTATCTCCATTGGATGGAAGCTGGCATCTTCGCTTGCCTTGATTTTGTCCAGTTCCTTGAAAGCAATAAGTACATCTGCAAGATCCTTCTGAAACTGCTTCACCTCGCTGTCTGAAAGCGTTATCTTTGCAATGCCCGCAACGTGCCTGACTGTTTCCTGAGAAATCGCATCCGGTTTTTTGTCTTTTGCAGCCATAGGGAAATAATCATAAAGAAAGTATAAAAATTCGCCACAACACTTATGAGACGGTGCTTTGAATGAAGAAAGACAGGATAGAGCAGCTTAACAGGAAGATCACAAAAATATTCCACAAGAAATACGGGAAGATTGTTTTTGGACATGGCAAAATAAATGCCCAGATCATGCTGATCGCAGAAGCACCGGGAAGGCAGGAAGAAATACACGGCAGGCCTTTCGTTGGCAGGGCAGGAAAAGTGCTGGACCAGGCCTTGGCTAAAGCAAATATAGCTAGAAATGATGTTTACATATCCAACACAGTAAAATTCAGGCCTCCAAATAACAGGAAGCCGAAAAGAACAGAAATCGAGGACTTTCTTCCTACGCTACACGAGGAAATAGGCATAATAAAACCAAATATAATCTGCCTGCTGGGCCTGACAGCAATAGAAGCCCTTCTTGGCAAAGGCTATACGATCAGAGACCACAGCGGCAAAATCATAGAAAAGAACGGGATGCGGTATCTTATTTCTTACCACCCTGCAGCTATACTGAGAAACGCAACCCTGAAGCCTGCATTTGAGTTATCCATAAGCAAGCTGGAAGCATTCAAGTGATGACGCACCACACAAGGCGCATGATGCCAAAGGCGTCAGTCTGTCCGGTGGTGCGTCCGCTTTCGTTTCGCATACTGTCCATCTGCACCTTAAAATGTGTAGCGTTGCGAAACGAAAGTGACTGTTTTAATCTTTGTTCTCGAGATAATTCTATGCAAAACGTGCAAATTGGCAAAGAGGCTGATCCTGCTTACGATGAAATAATCGAGAAGATAAGGGGCGGCCAGATCAAAAACAAGCAACAGCTCGAAAAAGTTAAAACCCGTCTTGCCAAGAAATACGGTCTCATGAGGCTGCCAAAGAATGCAGAGCTCATAGAATTTGCAAACGACAGCGAAATTTCAATACTCCTAAGGACAAAACCCGTGAGAACTCTTTCTGGCGTTGCAAATATCTCGGTCATGTGGCTTCCTGGAGATTACAAAGAATCATGCCCTGCGAAATGTGTTTACTGTCCGCAGGGCAAACAGCTGGACGCCAAAGGCGTCATTTCGTTTGTACCGAAAAGCTACACAGGCACGGAGCCTACTACGATGCGCGCAACCATGTTTCATTTCGATCCGCACCTGCAAGTAGGCAATCGAATAAGACAATTTCATATCCTTGGCCACCAGACTGATAAGTGCGAACTCATAATCATGGGCGGCACATTCATGGCTTGGCAGAAAGAGAAAAGGGAAGCCTTCGTCAAAGGTTGTTTTGATGCGTTCAATGGCTGCGAAAGCCCAAGCCTGGAAGAAGCGCAGAGAATAAATGAAACATCTTCAAACAGGTGCGTAGGCTTGACAATAGAGACTAGGGCTGATTTCTGCAAGCCGCAGGACATGCTTTATCTTGGCTGCACCCGCGTAGAAATAGGCGTGCAATCTACAGACGATAATATCCTAAAAATGATAAAACGCGGCCATAATGCGCAAAAAAACAAGGACGCCTTTGCGACCCTCCGGGAAGCCGGGCTGAAGGTTTGCGCCCACTGGATGCCGGGCCTTACGGGACTCTATGGAAAGATTGATATAGAAAAAGAAATTCAGGGTTTCAAGGAATTATTCGAGAATCCTGATTACAGACCTGACGAGCTCAAGATATATCCTGTATGGGTCATAGAAGATACCGAGCTGCATGAAATGTGGAAGCGCGGCGAATATGAAGCGCTGACTGCTGAAAAAGCTGCAGAACTTATAATAGAGCTGAAGAAACTAGTGCCGAAATACGTGAGAATAAAGAAGATGATGCGCGACATCTCGCATCACCAAGTAAAATCAGGCCCGGCTGTAACAAACCTGCGGCAACTCATCAGGATGGATATGAAAAAGCGCGGACTAAGATGCATGTGCATACGCTGCAGGGAAGCTGGATTGCTAAAGAAAGAAAGCGATATGGAACCGCAGGACATTGGCTTGCAGGTGACTGAATACGATGCATCTGGCGGCCAAGAACTCTTCCTGGGCTTCGAGGATGCAAAACAGGACATACTCATGGGCTTCCTGCGCCTCCGGATGGACGAAAGCACGACGGCAAGAATCCGCGAGCTGCACGTATACGGCGAAATGGCAGGAATCGGGAAGGCAGGAACGGTGCAGCATTCGGGTTATGTCGCCCGAAGCAACGGAAAAACAAAGATGCAGGTGACATCAGGCGTTGGTGCTCGCGAGTACTACAGGAAACTAGGCTACCAAAAGGAAGGGTTTTATATGACAAAGGAGCTTTAGAGCTGTTGAAACCACAAAATAAAGACTCGGTAAATACAATTATCAAAGTTCGTGTGACTAAAAAAATTCTTGTTAGAGTCTACATAAAGACTGATGAAGAATTACAATCAAACATTAACAAATCAGGATTTTCAATAAAAAGGTGAAAAAAGAAGATAATCCGCTTGCAGAAGTTGAGGGCAAATATAAATCCAAAATCAAAGAATATAAGTCTAATATATACGTGGCTCAGAAACCTGCTAAAGAAGAAATATATCACCACTGAATCTGTAGTTTATGTCTAGAAATATTTACCAAGATTGAATCTTCTTAGTGCCTGCAAGTAAGCTGAATAACTGTCAACACGTTGCCAGAATTCAGGATTTACTTCAGTTCTGCCAAAATGAATATTGACTTCTTCTATTAAGCTAACGACATTGTCTGATCCATGTATTGCGTTATACTGAACTGCTACTTTTCTTTCACCGTATTTTCCTGTGGCACATCTGCCTCTAATAGTGTTTTTTCCGGCTGCCTCAGGATCTGTAGCACCAACAATTTCACGAAAGCTATTTATTGCATCTGATCCTGTCAGTATAAACTGTCTCGTCGGACCTTCTGTTACTGTTCTAATAAGATCATCAAAGAATATCCTTTCTCTGTGCGCCCTATAATGCCTTTCAGCTTCATCTCTTGTGACTCTACGCTCCTTCTCACAGATAACAACCAACGGCATGTCTCTTTCTCTGCTTAAGCTTTCGATGTCGCTCATTATTTCTCTCCAGTAATGGTAAGCATGTGGTTTTACAAATCCAAAAGTATAAACAGGAGAAGTAGTTTCGCCTGTAATATCACGAACAGAGCCATCTGTATAAATCAAGAGCGGCGGTTTGCGTTTTGATCTTTCCTTCATATATCTGGCTATAACACAAACACTTTTAAAGGTTTTTATAACTAAAGAGTAAGGAAAGAGTTCATATGGAAGCTATGACGGTCAGGTCATGTGATTTGGTTGGTTCTCTTAGAAGTCTTCAGCTACAAATTCACGGAACACCGCTTTATAGACCCTTGACCGCTAGAAATTTACCGACTTATAAAATAGGAGAAACTTTGATGCCATATGAAGAAGTCGATCTTCTTTTTAGCGGTGTTATATTTTATTTTGATCCAGCATGCGTAAACAGACAAGCAGAAATAGTTGTTGTATCTTCTTTAGAAAAACTATCAAAAGGTAGAAAAGTTGTAGATACTAGAAATCCAGGTTATGAAACTGAATTCAAAGAACAGCTCGAAAGAGAAAAAGGAACAGGACAATTTTCGTGCTGGGATATTTGGCAAAGAGTTACGCAAAATGATACTATAGCCACAAAAGGTCCAGTTACTCCAGAAAATCCGAGATGTTTAGAGATATATGTCGCAAGACTTCCTGTAACAAGGGAAGATCTATTTTTTGACATTAAAGTTGAATAAAATTTTATACCTTTTCAAACTTTATTCCTGCGTTCCTTTCTAACAACTTTACTATGGATACAAAATCTTCTTCTTGCCAACCATTTCCCATTGCCTGCTGGAAGACACTCAGGAGTTTTTTGCTTAGAGGGAGATCTAATCCTAATTTGTTTATTTCCTGCATCGCCAGATTCACATCTTTGTTCATCAACTCAAGCTTGAAAGAAGGGGAGAAATCTCTTTTGAGTATAGAAGGCATTTTTCCAAAGCCAACCCCACTTTTTGCCCCAGAATTTTCGAAGACTTCTAGCATCTTTTCCAGAGGTACACCATTCTTTACGCCTAATGTAATGCCTTCAAGATGGCTTTGAAGCATCAAAGATTGTGCAAGATTCAGGGCAATCTTGGCTTTCTGGCCATGGCCATTGACACCACAATAAACAACTCTTTTGCCCATAGCATTGAAAATGGACATGCATTGATCTACAATGTCTTTTCTGCCACCAACCATAAACATCAAGGTACCGTTCTCCGCTCCTCTTTTCCCGCCAGTTATCGGAGCGTCAATGAATTCTACGTCAATTGCACGGCATTCTTGCATTATTTTTTCAGTCAAATCAACTGATGTGGTGCCGGAATCAACAAGTATTTTATTTTTGTTGAGTGCCTTGAATACCCCATTTTCTGAAAATAGGACATTTTTCAGAGCAGCGTCGTTTGACACGCATATTATGATTATATCTGATTGCCCGCAAGATTCTTTCGGAGAATTAACAACAACAAGATTTGGATGTTTTATACTGGCAAGTTTCTCTTTGGTCCTGTTGTACGCATAGACTCTGAATCCGGCGTTAAGCAGGTTCTGGACCATGCCTTTTCCCATTGTACCTATTCC
>JAGVVX010000046.1 GCA_018304565.1 Candidatus Aenigmatarchaeota archaeon | reverse complement strand
ATAAAGAAGGCTCTCAAGACCATCACCACAGATTTCGAGAGTTTCTACATTCTAACCGGCCACTTCAACGTTAATTTTCATTCCTATCTAATTCTGACAGTTTTAGTAGGTTAGCAGCAGCTGAAAAGTGCAATTTGTCTCTACTCCAGTCTTTGTTTGTAATAATGGCTAGTGTATAGAAAATTATAAAATGCCATGGACAGAAGTAGATGGTACATGACCAAGGTTTTGCATCAAAGACAGACAAAACAGGGTATATGATAAAGCTACTCCAACTAAATCATGATGGTGTTTTAGATGCCAAAAAAGAAGCTAAGTGACATTGTCTTCCAGCGCATAAGCCCGCCTGATCACAAAAGCGACCTCACAGCACATGATTTAGCTGATGTTTTGGTCCGCAGATTGGGCCTGAAACGCAAGGAAAGCCGTGCCAATCACGCAAAATTGCTGCTAGAAATGCTCAAATACAAGAAGGAAAATGTGCCCCTGAGCATAGAACAAATGGCACAAATACTAAGCGTTTCAACTTCACAGACATACGAAGAAATAAGAAAATGGCGCTCCCTGGGCCTTGTTGAATTCGTGAAAATACCCACGCAAACAGGCTCTTTGAAGGGTTATATGCTTACAAGTAACACCGTGAATCGCCTTCTGGATAAGGCGGAGAGCGCAGCGAAAAGTTTTTTCCGCAAAACAAGGCGCATTGCAAAGGATTTTGACGATCTTCTTATGTTAGACATGGCCCGCAAGGAAAAGCCTTCCGCTGAAGAAAAGGAACAACAAAAAGAAGAATTACCGGAAGAAGAAACAAAAGAATCGGAAGAATAGTTTTCTTCTTATGTGAGAGATGAAACCAATTTTCGGAATTTCAAATAGTTTGTTGAAACTATGTTTTATCATGGCTAGTACTCAGTAACTATATATACATCTATATATCAGAGAAGATATTTCTCATGTGAGAGAAGAAAAGCAAAGAATTTCTTCAACATATAGATCAGAACAGAAGTACTGAGAAGTATGTATTAAAGAATATAGTAATCTCACCCGTCGTTTGTGAGGGTTAAAGGCAGCTCCTATATTATATAAGAAAGCAAAAACCACCGCCTAATAAAGAAAAGTTAGAAGAAAAAACAAAAGAAACTCACTTCTTTTTCTTTCCGGCTGCCGTATGCGCCTGCATGCCCTCATGCATCTGCCATTTTGCTAATCCCAAAAAGAAAAAGCCCACTGCGTATTTGAGAAAGCTTTTCGCTGTGGACATCCAATCAACGCTCAGTGGCGGATTAGCCCATTGCCATCCTGCGGCAGACACGATCAGAGTGAGGGATACTCCTGCAAACACAGAAGCCAGAACGCCTTTTGGTATGCACTCCGAACACATAACCAAACTTTAGTTTCCAAGAATAAAAAGGTTTTTTGGCCTTTTATCTGTGCTCGTTTCTAGCAAAAGTACGGAAACGTTTGTAAACCATTTCGGTTATGAAGAAAACGCTTGGAAAATGCCTTACCCAATATACTCTTCCTGATCCTTGAGCTTCACTATCGGGAAAGAAACAGGCGGAGGTAAGCGCAATTCTGCTGCTATCTCTATGGCTTTTGCAAGGCATCTCCTGAAAATAGTGTTAAGAACCTCGATCGCAACATCGTCTTCCATCTTCTTCTCTTTCTTCCATTTTGCAATCATTTCTTTGGGGTTGTCAGATGTGTAAAGTACTTCGCCTTCCATAGTTATCCATCCTACCTTTGGCTCGTATTTCGTCTCGAATTTGAAATTGATAGCTACAACATCTTTTGCCACTGGAAAGTCAACATTCCTTTTTTCAATGGAGGTTATGCTAGGTGAAGAGTTCACGTTAACGTTGCCCCTTCTCTCGGTAGTTGGATCAACCTTGGCGTCTATCGCGTTTATATTGAATCCTATTGCTGGCATCTTATCACGGGTTATATTCTACTACATACAAACATTTAAATTCTAGGATTGGCTAAGGGCTGAACATGAAGGCCCTGATTATTCTTGCTGACGGCTTCGAGGAAATCGAGGCGTTCACAACCGTCGATGTCCTGCGGCGTGCAGGGGTAGACGTAACAGTTTCCGGCCTAGTCTCTACAGTAGTTGAAGGCGCGCATAAAGTCAGGACAATGACGGACAGTAAGATCACAGACGTCAGTCCTGACAGCTTTGACGCACTTATACTTCCCGGCGGGCCGGGCTACAAAAACCTTCTCAACAGCACAACTGTTCTGAAAATGGTTCAGGACTTTAACAAGAAGAATAAGATTATTGCAGCTATATGCGCCGCCCCAGCCGTGCTTGCCAAGGCAGGCGCCCTTGACGGCAAAATAGCTACAATCTATCCCGGAATGGAATCGCATCTTCCCCGCCCAAGGGATGCAAAGGTTGTGGTTGACAAAAACATAATAACTTCAAGATCCCCAGGAACTGCGATGGACTTTGCACTGAAGCTTGCAGAAATACTGACAACAAAAGCCGGAGCAAAGAAGGTCTTGACAGCAATGGCAATGTAGGCGATAAGTATGCTGAACCAACTAGAACGCAAGATTCTGAAGATAGTTGCAGACAGCCAGCTTCTTACAAAACCTGAGCTTGTAAAGATGCTCAATGGAAGTGCCGGCGGCAGTACATCAACCGTTGAAAGCGCGGCAAGAAACCTTGTTAACAAAAAGCTGCTGACATCAATAAGCCCTATAGGCTCTACCTGCTATGTGATCACACAGAAAGGCATCAGGCTTTTGCAGGATGATTTGTAAGAGTTAATTCTTTAATCACTTTACAGTGACTAAACTAGAAAGCTTTAAAAAGGTTCCTGTGCAAAGCTGTAATCATGTCAACAAGCGCGCTTCCTAAAGCAGACAGGATAATCAAAATAGAAGCTGCAGACTACACATGCCCAGTCACAGGTGATGTGTGGAAAAGACCGGGATTTGAAGTCAGGTGCTCAAATGACTTGGTGCACACAGGCAAAAGCTATGGCGATTCTCTGGCGTTGGTGCCGCAAGGCTACAGGATGTCTTCTCACGAAATAATTGCATATTTAGCACAAAGAGTCAAAGAGCTTAAGGCAGAAGGAAGAAACCAGCGCGAAGCCCTTCAGGATGAGCTGTTTGACAGGCAGATACGCGGCAAGCCGTACAGATGGGAGCATACGCACATGCTTCTGAAACCGCCTAAAGGCGCAAAAGATTTTACAAAATATACCGAAACAGATTCTCAAGGAAATCAATACTCAAGAGCAGACCAATTTATCGGAAACAAGCTTGTCGCAGAAGGTGCTTTGATGCCCCATGGAAGTGGTTCGAAGGTTGTTGAAATAAATCCTGCTCTTGGCTTACCAAGCGTTGTTTCTTTTGAACCTAAAAAAAGCGAAGTTGCTGCCGGGCTCTACGACGGCTGGTACGACGACGGGCACTACGGGTGCCTCAACTTCGATGCCGACTACGGGCGCTCGGTTGCGGGCTCGAACGGCGCCTTCCGCGTAGTTCAGGGTTCTCTTGAAGATACCCCACTTCCAAGCTGTGAACAATACATCAAAGACATGGCAAGCTTTGAGAAGGGGGTGCACAAAGGCATAGAGCAAGGAAAGCAAATAGGATTAGAAGCGGGAAAACAAATTGGAATACAGCAAATGCTAGCAGATATAACAAACTTCCCTATCGAAAAAGTTTTAAGAAAGTATAAGCAATAAGCATATTTATGACCTCTGTTTCCACTGGAGTGCCAGAGAGAGAGAGAGAGACTAATTTTTCTGAATTAATCGAACACTTCAGGCCATACTTTTTCTTGATAACGAAATTAAATTCAGCTTTCAGCTTAATCAATAAGATGTAAAATTATTCGCGCAATAAATAACTTCAAATAACATTAATTTTATTCTTTAATAGTTTTTTCCAATTAGCTTTAGCTACAGCCCCGTAGTCTAGCGGTAAGGATAGCTGCCTCTGGAGCAGCGGACGCAGGTTCGAAAAGGCTTTTCTTTTGTAAAAGAAAAGACCTTTGGAAAAGAAAACCAAGGGCTTCGCTAAATAAGAAAAGCCTGCGAAAATCCTGCCGGGGCTATATGAAACTTTTGCTGACCTCGAGCGGCATAAGCAACGCATCTCTAGCCAACGCGCTAAAGAGATTGGTAAAAAGTCCAATCAAAATAGCTTTCATCCCAACAGCTGCAAATACTGTGAACGAGGAGAAAAGTTGGCTGATTAACGATCTTAATAACTGCAAAAAACTGGGGTCAGTGGACATAGTGGACATTTCCGCTTTGCCAAGGGCGATATGGCTGCCCCGTCTGAAAAAAGCGAATGTGATATTTGTAGGCGGCGGAGACACGCCATACCTGATGAAGTGCGTTGTTTCCTCAGGTCTGAAAAATGAGCTTCCAAAACTTCTGGAAAAGCGGGTGTATGTAGGCATCAGTGCCGGAAGCATGGTGACAAATAAAACGCTGCAAGCATCAACAAGTTTCATTTTCAGCAAGAAAAAGGCGCCGGAAGGCCTTGGAATGGTTGATTTTTACATTCGGCCGCACCTGAACGCTCCAGAATTCCGTGTTAAAGGAATCAATGAAAAAAATCTGAAGAAAACAGCAAGCAGGTTTGATGGAGATGTTTACGCTATCGATGACGACTCAGGCATAGTTGTTGACGGCGGAAAAATAAAGATCGTTTCAGAAGGCAGTTGGAAACTATACAGGAAAAGTGAAGTTATATGAAATTAATTGCTGAATTAAGAGACAAGGACTTCGGCTTCAAGACAAAAAAGACAAAACTAAAAGAAAGAACAGCTGCAAGAGCTGTCTTACTTAACAAAAACAAAGTTGCTTTACTTAATGTGTCAAAACACGGCTATCATAAACTTCCTGGCGGCGGTTTAGAAGGAAGTGAAACTGTAAAACAAGCTCTGATTAGAGAAATCTTAGAAGAAACTGGGTGCAAAATAAAAATTATTGCTGACGTAGGAAAAATAGTTGAATACAGGACACATGAAAACACTCTCCAAACATCTTTTTGTTTCTTGTCAAAAGTTGCTAGCAAAGGAAAGCCTGATTTTGATCAAGGTGAATTAGATGATGGATTCGAGTTAGAATGGGTTGATATTAAATCCGCAATAAAATTGCTTGAAAAAGAGAAACCCGAAACATATGATGGAAAATTTATTGTCATACGGGATAGAATGTTCTTAAAAAAGGCTGAGATTATAGTTAAATCCGGTAATTAATATGAGACGCGAAACGAAAAAACGTTTGATGGTGCTTGCAATAGTAATCACATTCACATTTTCTTCCATAGCTTTTATTGTAACAGGCATAACAGGCTCGGCCACGCAGCAGGAATTCAAGCCGCTTGCATCACCAGTTGTCGATGGAGAAGTAGACCCGTACACAGAATCCGTTTACATACAAAAAGGATATACATTCTTGAAATTCTATTACACGGATTCTGTGCCGCAATACATCAATGATCTGCCGTCAGCCATGGCAACCACTAACGGTGAAACTCAGCTCATAGTGGTTAGAATGCAAAGCACAGAGAATTTTGCAGCAATCAGTAATCTCAACGGAGCCGTGGAAGTGAGAAACACCACTCATGGAAATATTGTTGACGCGCTGTGCAAGTCGTTGATGGCCACGCCAGTTGAATGTACATTTATCAATTTCCAAAACCAGCCTGACTTAGCAGTTTAAAAGGTTCCTTGTTTTCATTTATCTATGCCAATCGGACAGTTGTTAAAAACAGACCCTGAGTACCGTCTTGTCGGAATGAAAAGAGGAGGCTTGTTTAGAAGAAGAGAAGTCTTTGTCCATATAAAAGATGGAAAACTTGTTGGCATGGCAGAAGTGAGTTATGGGTTGTTTGGTGAACGCGGAAGTTCTTCAGGGCCAGCACATTTTCCTTCCAGAACTGAAGCACACGATTATTTCACTGGACTAGGTGTATCAGAACAAACATACAGAAATGTCATAGAACCAGCTATCCCTCTCCGGTCCCTTTAACCATTTCATCTACATCTTTCTTGAAACGCTCGAGGGTTTTTGGCAAATCGTTCTCGCTTACCCCCAGAACCCTGCTCAATTCCTTGAGTATCTGCCTGTCTGAAAGTCTCCTGGCTCTTTTATTTTTTATATTAGCCTTGTTAGCCTTGTGACCGGGAACTTCGTTTTCTTCATTTTCTCTAATGAAAATGCCGAAAGGAGCTTTCCGTTTCATAGCAGTTCCTTCCTTAATTGTTCTATAACAGCATCCAGCTTGCTTTTCTCGTGGCCTATTCCCTGAGCAAGGGTTTCAGATCCTCCGCCTTTGCCACCAAGCTCGCTGCAAGCCCTCGAAACGAACTGCCCAATGTTTGTTTTTGTCTGTTTTCCGGCTGAACCAAAAACGTATATTTTGTCAGCAACGCCGAAAAGTAAAATTGTTCTGTTTTCATTTGACAAAATCCTTGAAACATTTCTAAGCGAATTCATGTCGAAATTCTCGAGTTTTTCTACCAGAATATTTTTAACAAACCTTTTCTCCATCTCGAAAATTATTCTTCCGGCTTTATTTTCAGACAGCTTTTCAGTTTTTTTCTTCACATCTTTCCATTGATTGAATAAGCGGTAGGCTTCATTTAAAATCCCTTCTTTGCCCACGCCCAATATCTTTTCTATCTGTTTTACAGTCCTTCTTTTTTCGTTGAGATATTTTTGCGCGGCGTTGCCGGAAACAAGAGTTATTCTTGACACGCCATCCTGTATGCGTTCTGCTGAAACTATAATTATTTTTCCGATTTCTTCCGTATTGTCAACGTGTGTTCCGCCGCAAGCCTCAACATCAAAATTTTCTATCTTTACTATTCGCAAGTTTTTCTCTGGTATGGCCCCTCCCTGATACAATGTCATGCCATACATTTCTTCTGCCTTTATCCTTTCAATAAATGTTTTCTCACGATCTTATTCGCGAGTTTTTCTATCTTTTCTATCTCTTCGCTGGTAAGTGATCTATAGTGCGTTATATCTAATGTTGCCTTTTCTATTGTTTTACTGGCTCCTGCCTGCCAGACATGATTGCCAAGAACTTTTCTTGAAGCGCCATTCACTACGTGGACTGCGCTGTGATGATGCATTATTTGTTCCCGTCTTTCCCAATCAATCCGCCCCCGAATCGTGTCGCCTTCTGAAAAATCTGGCTGTTCAACAAAATGTACAATCACGCCGGAAACCTTTTCGACGCCGTAAACCCTGGAATTATTTAACAGGCCGGTGTCGCAGTCCTGCCCGCCAGTTTTGCCGAAGAAGCATGTTTGATCGAGCACAACATATCTGTTATCTATTATTTTCAGCACTTTTGCAGAAAATTCCTTCATGAGCCTGTCCTGATAAAAAAGAAGTTTAGTAGGCGGCAGGCCTTCAACATCAATTATGTTTTTTTCATCGGTTTTTTCAGACATATGCTTGTCAGAAATGAGCGAGTAGAAATTTGGAGGCAACTGTACTTGAATGTTTTGTTCTCTGGCATTCTCTTCCACAACCTCTGGCGTTACACCATGTGACTCGTATAGCATTATTAAATTCTCAGCGTCAATTTTTCCTTTTTTAAGAAAATTTTCAACAAGTTTTTTACTTCTGCTCTTTGTTTCTTTGAACCTTTCTTTCTCTATATTCAATATAGCTTCTAACTCCGGCAGCGCTTTAGCGAATCGTGGATTAAAGCCCTTCAGATCTTTTGCATGCAGTCTGCAGATATCAAGCAAATCAATATCAAGCCCGAATTCTTCTATGAACCCGAGTGCCCTGCGCAAAACTACCCTCAGGTTGTAGCCGCCCCCTACATTGCTCGGAAGCCCGCCGTCTGTAATGGCATAGAGCAGAGTTTTGCTATGGTCCGCTATAGCGTAAATAGCTTCAACCGGCCGCGTAAGCCTTATCAATTCTTCAGCATCCATTCCAAGTTTTTGCGCAACCCTTTGTTTGGCGGCTTTTATGTCAGAAACCTCATCGAGGTTAAGATTTCCAGCCAGTTTTGCATATTTGCCGAACAGTTTCTTGTCGTAGTCAACTAGTTTTTTCAGGCTCTTCATTGTCCTGCCGAATACAGCGTCATAACACGTTGGCGTTCCTTGGGAAATCCAAGCAAACCTTTCAAGGCCGGCCCCCATATCGATGACTTTGTGATCCATCTGCCTGTAGTTTTCCGGCGTTCCAACAAACTCAGTGAAAACAGCATTCCCGAGCTCCAGACCCCGCACATAGTATTCCAGCGAATAGCCGAAAGCGTTGGGTCCCAGCCACACGTCTTCAACGAAGTTTATCTCTTCCGGCTTTATGCCGAAAGTTTCCGTTAACAGCCTGAAATCCAGTTCAATGCACCTGTCTTTCCAGTAACCGCTGTTTCCGTTGTAAATCGAGTGCTGGCCGATCATAACAAAATTAGTCAAATGCCTGCCTGTGACCCCGACATTTGGTATGTCATTGAATCTCAGGCATTGCTGCGGTATTACCAGCGGGTTAGCCGGCATCTCGAAAACTGTCTTCCCGCCGGCGCTTCTCTGGAAAGCAATAATACTGGCTATAGTGAAATAAAGTCCCGGGAACCATCTGCAGACTACAGGATATGAAGGCACTGAGGCGTGGCCGTTTTCAACAAAAAACTTTTCTATATCTTTCCATGTTTGGATGTATGATCTCTTTTTTGTCATTCTCTTTCCGATAAAACCATAGGATTCGCAAGGCGGATTTGGGCAGAAGTCCCTTTCTTGAAGTGTCCAGAAATTATTTCCGCATTTTTTGCACGTTTTTCTCTGGAATCCGCGCTCTTTGAATAAATTAACCAGATAATATTTCTCATAGTCCTGTGAGAACTTGGCCTTCAGCTGCTCTTTGGGCGTCATTTTACCATCACTGTTCTATCTGTATAAGCTGTGGGCTAAATAATAAATGATTTTTCAGCCAGCGGACAAAAGCAGGGAACAGGCCAGACATGTCTCATAGGTTGTTTGTATGCTAACATAAGTAAACCTAATATTAATTAGGAAAATAGGTTAAAAAATAAAAAATCTCTAACCAAACAGGGCCGCCAAGCCTTCGGCTGCGGTCTCAGCTTTCTTTTCCATCTCTTCTTCCGATTGCTCCTCTTTCTTCGGCTGTGCCTCACCACTTGAAGCAGCAACAGGCGCTGCGACAGCAACAGGCATTGCCGCTTTCTCGATGGCGCTTTTTATGTCAATGCCTTCGAGTGCTGCAACCAATGTCTTGACCTTGGCTTCGTCCGGGTTTTCACCGGCAGCCGCAACAACCTTCTTAATGCCGTCTTCTGTTATAGGCTTTCCTGCGGAATGGAGCAATAGGGAAGCGTACACGTAGTTCATTCATTCAACCTCCCAGATATCCTTCCAAGGCTTTGGCCTCTCTCGCTGCTTTTGCAAGCACGGATCCCATGAACTCCCCTTCCGGGAAGCCGGCATCCATGCACAGCGATTTTGCCTCTGAAAATGCCTTTTGAAGCATAAGTTCTATTGTAAAGCCGGTTGGGTAGTTTGCATTTATAGAAAGGTTCACGCCTTCTGAAACGCATTTCTGAAGTTCTGCTACATATTTTTCTACATCGATGTCAAGTACGTTCTTTTCGTAAAATACGCCATCCTCGCACGCAATTACGACTTCGAGTCCTATTTCCATCGGTTCCATCTTAAGTAAACTAAGAACACCCACAGCATCCTCGCCGATTTTCTCACCGGCCTTTACAACCACCTTGTCTTGAGAAATTGCTATCTTTCCTGCCTGCACTGTTGTTTTCAATCCTACCTTTTGCAGCGTCGATATTGCCGGTCCTGGTGGCAGATTTGTAGCGCCTTTCTGTACGACTATGTCCTTCGGTGCTATATCGTTTGCTTTTGCAGATGCAGGGGATCTGGAGCCTTTTATTAGCCTGAAAAGCCTGAACAGATTTTCTTTTGAAAGTAATAGTGCCGGCTCATCTTTAACATAATCCAACAGCGTCTGGATGTTTTTTTTCTTTGAGGTCTTTATTGCCCTTTCCAGCAAGGATTTTTTGCTCATCTTGATTATCGCTTTCGAGCGAAGCGATTCCCGTATTGACTGCAGTTGCCTGCCGGGCAGCTTGTGCATGCTCAGCAAGGCTATCACCGGATATTCTTCAATTAGCCTTCCAAGCGCCTCTGCTTTTTCCGGTTTCTCCATTTTCAGCATCTTAATCAACTCAAACATCAATCTTAACAGGTTTGCCCATAGTCATCTTAATATGAATGTCCTTAACTTGATTCTTGCCTTTTGGCAGGCTTTTGCTGACTTCGTCAAGTATTTTGCCGATGTTTTCTTTCAATTGTGCGTCTGACATTTCTTCAGAACCAGCAAGCACCTGTATTGTCGGCGAATCCCTGACACGAATTCTCACAGAATTTTTCAGTTCATCCACCATCATTTGCGGGTTTCTTCCGGGCGGCAGGAGTTTAGGCATCCTGCCTCTGGGTGCAAGATGCCTTCCAAGAACTTTTCCAACAAGCGGCATTAGTGGCGCTTCTGCAATAGTAAAGTCATATTGTTTTGTGAATTGCTTGAGTTTTTTCTTGTCCTTTTCAAAGGTTTCTATATCAGCCTTTGTTACAGCGCCAGAGATTTTGTCGGATATAATACCAACAGAAATCTCCTTTCCGCAGCCGTTAGGAAGCAGCACTTCTTTTGAAAACTTGTTCTCAGGTTTCTTCAGGTCTATGTTCTTCAGGTTTATGATAAGGTCTACGCTCTGCGCGAACTTCCTCTGCTTGCTGTTTTCTCTAAGATATTTTAATGCATCATCAATTTTCATCAAACACCCTCCTGACACAGAACGCATGGCAGTATGCGGGCCAGTATAAAGACGCAAGAAAGGATATAAGCGTTATTTTAGCACGTCAAACCTGGAACCGCCCGAAGCTTTAAGTTTCACATGAATAAACTAACAGAGGGTTTAATGACTTTGCAAGAAGCCCAAAATAGAGATATAGTAAAATGCTGTTATCAAGTTCTTGACGGCCTTAGCGATTCAGTATCTGCAGATACTTATCAAAGAATGTTACAAGACATCTCAAAATCTTTGGACCTCGGTAAAATTGAACATGTTATTCATTGGACCTTAATGAATATCGGAGCAATTGAATATACTGCAGCAGTTAGTTATGTCAAACAGACGAATTTCGCATTAGATGCCAGCTTAGTAGAAAGAAAAAGGTATCCAACACAGGCAGAGATTCAAGGACAAATAGAAAAATACAAAAATGTTATAGAAGCAAAATTAAGTATGGACAAAAACCCTGTTGACAGCCCTAACGTTATTCGGATTTGTTTTAAAACAAGACAACCTATAAGATAATAATGACAAAACTCCATCCAAAAGCCGTTTATCTCTTCTGGTGGTCGTATTTCTGGATATTCCTCTTTACTTTCGCCTTTCTCGGGTTTTTCGTCGGCATTTGGATATTAGCTATCACAGAAAGCTTGTCGTCTTTGTTTTGGTGCGGAATTATTATCCTAGTTTTGTCTGGTGTTCTCAGTGCTTTATGGGCCAAACTGATGTACAATTCATATTCTTTCGAGACGACCAAGACAGCATTGAACATCAAATGGGGAGTGCTTAGGAAACACTCTGCGACGATACCTTACCAGCGCATACAGAACATAGACGTAAACAGAGGCATAATGGCACGCCTGCTTGGGATAAGCGAAGTCTGGATACAGACAGCGGGCTTTAGCGCCGCTTTGTCGAAATTTGGCGCGATGCGCTTTTCAGAAGGCATGGTACCTGGGCTAGATGTTAAAGAAGCAGAAAAACTAAGGGCACTTCTGCTCAAGAAAACAAAAGGCAGACAAGGATTGTAGAAGAACCTAGACTGTATATTTTCCTTCTTCCAGTTCCTGTATAACCGCCTTCGGGTCTTTGCCGTCTACTGTCACACCGCATGAAACGCACGTGCCCAGCACCTGCTTGACTTTGGCTTTTGCTGTATTTCCGACGATTGAATCCTTGCTTTGCGCAATCTTTACAATAGTCTCGAAAGGCAGGTCGCCTGCAAGGTTTCTTGTTTTGTCTTCATTGACTGTTGCAAGCCTCTCCTTTTTCAGTTCTTTCTTAAGCAACGAACTTACAGGCGGCGTTCCTACATTTATTATGAATTCTTTTGAGACAGTATCAACCACAATCTTGACAGGCACCTGCATTCCTGCAAACGCCTTTGTTTTACTGTTAATTTCTTCTACTACCTTGGCCACATTTACTTTTAGCGGCGAAAGAGCAGGCCCTATGGGCGGCGCAGCTGTCGCTTTCCCGCCCTCAACCATTACGTCAACGGTTTCTTTCGGCATGTTAATCACAATCTGTATTCCGTTTCATCAGCTCTAATTCTAACATATGTTATTAATTTTCCAGAAGCAGCAACAGCATGTGCATACTGGAGTACTGGTCTGGGCGACTCTTCTTGAAGTTCAGCAATCTGATCCTTCCATCTTGCCATGCTTCTTAATTCACTTCTTGACATTTTTTCTGCCATGTCATTCTGTCCTCTTCTTCTCGTATATCCTCACGGCATTGACAGACACGGTAACCGGTATCGGGATGGCCGCTTCGAGGAACTCAACGGTTATCTCGTTCTTTGCCTCGTCTACGCGGACGATTTTTCCTTTTTCCCCTTTGAAAGGCCCTCCAGTCACTTCGACAACATCACCGACTTCCAGTTTTATCTCTCTTTTCTCTGCAATCAAAAACTTTTCCAGGTCTTTCATAGCTACATTTTTGTTTATAAGCCCGCGCACATGCGGCACACTTTTGACACTTGCTTCTATGTCTTCGGCTTCGCCTTCAATGAATATGTAGCCGCGCAGGTCTTCAGGATGGAAAATGGATTTTATAAGTATATTCTGCTTCTTTGATCTCATAGATATAGATTCCATGACAACATTTTCTCTTCCTGTTGTTGTTCTGATTGTAAGGATCATAAAATCACAATCCCCCTATCAGTTGGACAGCCAGAAATATGATGAAACCGAGCGCACCTATTATAGCCATGCCAAGCCCCGTAATTTTTACTGATTGCCTGTAGTCGCTCTTATCAGGCTTGCTGGCAACAAGCAGCACGCGCCTAGCCTGCGTAATGAACCCTTTCAGTTTCCCGATCATGAAGAATTTATTTAGAAGAAAAGCTTAAAAGTGAGTTATGGCGACAGTGCATACCAGACAGCAGTTGCGCTAGTTATGCTTTGATACCTTAACATACCACCTGAATGGAGAACCAGCAGTTAATCCACGAAATCTATACCGAATACTTTTTCTATTTCCTTTCTTTTCCCTGTTGCTACAGTTGCCGCAACCTTCTGAGGAGTATATATCCGCGGGGCGTTGACTCCGGTGACTATCAGCATCGTTCTTATGGAATCGCCGAGTTCCTTGACTATTTGCGCTCCCCAGATTATTTTCGCTTCAGGGCTAAGACGCGTTGACACAGATTCTACAATCTTCTGGCATTCCCGGATTGTGACATCGACTCCACCGGAGACGTTGATAAGCGCACCTTTGGCGCCGTCTATGTCAACATCAAGCAACGGATTATTCAACGCACGTTCTACAGCTTCAGCAGCACGGTTTTCGCTCTCGCTGTCGCCCATTCCTATCATTGCCAAACCGCCGTTGCTCATGACAGCGCGTATATCAGCAAAATCTAGATTGACAAGGCCGGGCCTTGTAACAAGCTCTGTCACGCCTTTTACGGCGTTAACAAGTATTTCGTCTGCAACCTTGAACGCGGTTGCCAGCGATACATCCGGAACGATTTCCAGCAGCTTGTCATTAGGTATTACTATAAGTGTGTCAACGGACTTTTCCATTTTCTCGAGGCCACCAACGGCATTGTTCATTCTTTGCCTGCCCTCCATAGTGAAAGGAAGCGTTACTATACCAACTGTCAGCGCACCAAGCTTCTTTGCTGTATCGGCCACAGAAGGTGCGCTTCCTGTTCCAGTTCCACCTCCAAGACCGCATGTAACGAAAACCAGATCAGAGCCTTCAAGGACCTTTTTAATGTCATTTTTGCTTTCTTTTGCAGCTTCCTCTCCTACCCGCGGGTCCGCGCCTGCCCCAAGGCCGCCTGTTATTTCTTTGCCAATAAGAATCTTTACGTCGGCGTCTGTGTAAAGCAGGTCCTGTGCATCTGTGTTAACAGCAATAGTCTCGGCGCCCACAATACCAACCTGCATTAATCGAGAAATAGTGTTGCCCCCGGCTCCACCGCAACCTATAACACGAATTTCTGCTTTCTTTGATTCTAAGAGCTTCTTCAATTCTTCGTCTATAGGAGCCGTGCCAATGTCTTTGCCACTTAGAATACTCATCTGATCACTTGTTTTATTATGCGTCGCAAATATTTAAGCTTTAAATTGTTTTCGCCCGATAAATTTAGATAATAATAGTAGCTGGAATAGTAATAGTACTGAAACTGCGGATGTCTTAAAAATGAGGCTAAAATGCTCGAAGTGCGATCACGACTGGGAAACAAGGAAGGACAAGATACCTGTTTTGTGCCCCTGGTGTAAGCGAAGCACCTATTTTCACAAGCCGTTAGTCATAAAGAAGTGATCTAACAACAAGATCCATAGAAAAACTATGCCTTAGGCTCTTTTTTCTCGTAGGTTTCTATGAATTTCACTTTGCCTGGTTGTTTTCCTTCAAGCCTGACGTTTTCCAGAATCAAAGAACTTATTTTTTCCTTAATGTCAACAGGCAGCTTTATGGTTTCTATCTCGATATCCTCGCCAAGCCTGATTTCTGCCTTATCAATCCCAAAGAATTCAAGAACCATCTTTATTTTCTTTTCGGGCTCGTCAACCTTTTCCTTGACCTCAACTTCATAGATGAGTTTCTTTCCTGCAAGAGGATTGTTGAAATCTACGCGCACCCGGCCGGACGCAACGCTCTGTATCCTGCCTTTCATTCCGGAGAAATCGACTATCATGCCTTGCCGGGGTTCCGTGCTGTTGTCTTTGAAAACTTTCTTTGGCACAACCCTCACAAGATTAGGATCCCTGTTTCCGAAACCTTCTTCTGGAGATATTTCTACTGTCTTTTTCTCCCCTATACCCATCTTCAGCAGCTCTTTGTCGAGACCTGGAATCACGAAGCCAGCGCCGACTATGATAGGTATCGGCTTATATGTAACCTTAGGGTTGTATATGTTTTCCTTTCTTGCGAGCTGCTCATCAGTAAGATCAAACATCTCGCCGTTTTCCAGTTTTGCAACGTAGTCTATCCTTACGAAATCGCCTTTTTGCATGGAATCACTTCAATAGGTTGAACAAAAGCCCTTAAATCGCTTCTCTCGGCATTATGGAACAATTACAAATGATTTACTACTTTTTTCCCGGCAAACGCTTTTAAAGACAATGATGATATTGATAGAAAATTGAAGGTAACCGTATGCTGTTTAAATCAACAAAGGACTGGAAACAATATTTGTCCCCTGAGGACGAAGAGAAACTTAATGCAA
>JAGVVX010000045.1 GCA_018304565.1 Candidatus Aenigmatarchaeota archaeon | reverse complement strand
TGGCTTTCCTTGCCGCTTACTTCGTGCTTGTTTACGCTACAACGCAGCAGATTTTTCCTGACATGACTGCGATATTCTTCGCCACAATCATGCTCATAGAGCCAAAGACGTCGCCTTATACCAAGAAGGGCATGATAGTTTTCGGCATCGCTACAGCATTGCTTGCTGTTGGCGTGCAGCCTTTGCAGCTGGGAAAAGACACTTTCCTGGTAAGCCTGCTTGTGATGAACCTCTTTACGGGCTTGATAAACAAGAAGCTCAAATAGTCAGAAAATCCTGTAATTGAGAAGAAGCAAGACTGTTGTCAGCAAAGGCTGATGAAGCATATATATCAATAGTGAGTTTCTTCCCAGAAGGCATACAAGTCTGGATCCTGCGGGCTGCTTTGAGATTCTGAAGATTCTCCTGCCATTTTTGTACAGAATGCCGCTGGAATAGATGCCTAGCAAGAAGATGCCAAGCCACGGCAGAAGCGGGAAGTAATCGAGAGTAATGAGATTTTCCGGGATAAATCCAAGCCAAAGAAGCCAGGGGAAGCTTACAGAAAACCCCTGCAAGTAAATACCGGCCACCAGCGATGAAAGTGCAGCAATGAGGATATATTTCCTGTCAAGCTTCAAGAAGATGGGTGACAGCATAACTGCTGCCCCGATAAAATGCAAGATCCCGAACATTACAAACACTGACGGCACAAGAAAGAACGTCACTAACGTTATCAAAAGCCCAAGAGAAAAAATCACCAATCCCCGGGAAATGAATTTTCTATAGGACGTTTTTATGTCCTTAAGCCTTGAGTAGCTTATTGCCAGCGACAAGCCTGCAATAAAAATGAAAGTGCCGGCTATCAGGCGCGGAAAAAGCCACCAGAAAAGAAAGCCTAAACCGACATCATAAATGCCAAAATAGCGCAGAGCGAAGGCATAGTTGAAGATTATCATGAGGATTACTGCGCTGCCACGAAAGAAGTCTATCTCCCAGAAACGCTCCATGAAAGTTTTTTGGCATGGAGAATGTATAAAACCATTATCTTATCTTCTCTTTTCAGCTTCGGTATGCTGTATGATCTTTACAAGGTGTATGAACATGCCAATTATGAAAACTGTTATGAACAGGGTGTTCATGAATGTCACGCTTTCTTCACCACCAAACATCCTTGCAAGCTGGGAACCGGAAAAAATAGCTAATGCCGCAACCATGATTCTCCAGCCCATGACAAGGTTGCTATGGAGTTTAGGGATCAAATAAACGGCAACTGCAACGGCTATTATGGATAAAATAACGTTTACAAGAAGCAAGCTCTCCTCTACAGCCATATTTACCTATGCAAAAGCCAAGTATATAAAATTTTTTTCAATAATTTATGCGGTACCATGCCTCGGTATGAACAGTACAATAAAGATGTCAAGGACCACCGTCTAAAGGCGATAGGAGAGCCTTGGCATGAAAACATTTAATCGCCAAAGGCTTCTATCTTCTTTTTTGCGCTTTTTTCTGCATCCGCGAAGCGAATGAATCCGCTTCTGCTTCCTCTTTGCCGCTGTCGTGGAATTTCGCAACCAGGGAAAGCGGCGAGAATATTTTCATAAGTGATGCAGAAAAGTTGAGCATGGAAGAGCGCTGCTTTATGTGGGCAAGTTCGTGCAAAATGACAGCCTCAATCTCTTTCCTGTTCAGCACCTCGAACATGCCTATTGAAATGAATATGGCCGATTTCAGGCTTCTGAAAGAAAACGCCAGCGGCTTGGCCTTGTCAATCAGGTAGAGTTTTGGCATTTGTATACCCATTTTCCTTGAATACTCTTTGACGAAATTTATTACAGGCCTGTTGCGGAGTTCGCGCCTGCTGGAAAGCGTGTAAAAGGCCGGTATGACAAACAGCCCCGCCAGCGTGCTTATCGCCACTGTTACCGGAAGCGCCAATGCCACCAGACTGGGTACGTTATTCGCGCACGGCATGCAGGCGACTCCGCATGTGACATCTGTTGTCAGCAAAACAAAGGGGAAGAACAAAAAAACCAGGTGGCCGTAAATAAGCCCGACTTTCAGCTTAGTTGGCAGTATAAATTTCCTGAGCGCCAGCAAAGCTGCTATTGCAAATGAAAACGAACTTATAATGAGCAGCAATTTATCCGGATCTATTACCAAACCGGCAAAGCAGGCAATTGTCATTTTCAAACACCGATATCCTCAAAGAAGCCAGAGACTTCTTTGGGATGTCAGAAAAGTTCAATGAAACTTCTCTGCAAACCAAGGCATCTCATTGTTTCCGCCTCTTGGAAAACCGCTCATTGAAGTAGGTCACAGCTATATCGCCGAAACTGTCAATAAGCTTGTCCACTGTCTTTTCTATAACAGATTCCTGAAAATTGCGCCTGTCAGAACGGCAGAAGTAAATATAATATTCTCCTCCCCTGGCCGTTTTGATTTTGCGGGCTGCAATCTTTTTCTGGTAGAGGCGGTCAAGAATAACGGCGATGCTTGTGAGCGCCACCTTTCTCCGCTTTCTCAGTATGCTGTGCACTTCCCGTACCTTGTATCCGCCCCCGCCCCGCCACAATATCTTCAGAACATCTTCTTCCAGTGGACTGAGCAAACCGAGATTGCGCTTGCCGAATCTCAATCTGGTGACTACAACCATATAAATATACGCCCCTGTTAATTATATATAAATCTTTACAGTTATTGTAATACAAAGATGCTGCATGAACTTATTTATATGCGCATTGCCTATAATTAATAATAAAGCCTTACAACTATTGTAAGTGATCCGCGGGCATAATTTAAAGCTTTTCTGCTGGAAATATGTGTGGTGACAAGGTTGAAGAAAAAACACGACATTAGTGGCATGACGGAAGAGGAAGAAGCCCACGAGAAACTTCACGGTAAATCCGGGCTTGTTCCTAAAAGAGAGCGAACCGAGAAGCACGCCGGAAAAGCGCACCACAAATCAGGCAACGTTATAATGCACACGCTTGGCATAGTGAAGCAGCCCCGGTATACAAAAACTTTCGCCGCGGCATTTATTTTGTCTGCAATTCTTTATTCGTTCTTGTACGGCTTGTGGAAAATACCTGCAATTGAATTCGGCATCAACAGGTTATCTGCTGTAGGGATTCTGGATTACCTATACCTGATTTTAATTTCGGCACTTGCAGGATTATTGTTCACTTTGTTCAAGTACGGAAGAATGCAATCAGTTAAATCAGGCTCAACGTTAGCCGGCGGCGGCGGTTTATTTGCAGGAATTGTTTCCACTGTATGCCCTGCTTGCCAAGGCATATCAATAGCAGCACTTGGCGGGACAGTAGCCGCATTACCGCTTGCGTCTCTTGTACCTTACATAGGCCTTATCCAGTTTATCACTGTTTTTATTCTCGGATTTGCACTTTATCTTAAAGCAAATAGTATATTCACGCAGACTTGTATTTCATGCAATCTTGGAAGAAGTGAAACTTCTTCGAGATCTTCAGAGAAACGGAGTTTCTCTGAGATTCCGAAATCCTTTGGATTTCGAGAATTTTAGAAAGCTCTGCTTTCTGCAGAATTTGATACAAAATTTGATACAAAGATAGTTCACAAAGAAAAACCTTCCGGAAAAGAGCCCCTCCTGTATCAAAATCATGTGTTCGCAGCCGTGGTAGCCTTGGCATTGCTGCTGATAATAAACAATTTCATGATAACCGGCGCATTCACGGCAGCAGGTGCGTCTTCAGCCAACGGCGGGAGCATATCCATTAAGCCGGGATTCGAATACGGTCCCAAGCTGACGCTGAAACCCATGCCTCTTGCCAGCGGGGAAAGCCCAAGATTCCAGGGCTACAAGTCTATAGTAAAGCCTTTGCCGACAATAAGCGAATTGGAAATAGCGGCTTCTACAGGCGATGTCACGCAGGATATCATAAACAACGTTATTCCGAGGGGAACTCCGTGGTACGGCCAGGAAGCAGGCGTCAGTTTTGCCGACCCTGTAGCTGCGGCTACCCTGTGGGGAAAAGGCAGGGCAATCCAGCTGAACGGCGATGAGCAGAAAAGATGGGAAAGAATAGTAAATTCCTTTACATGCGATTATTGCTGCGGATCGCCTCAGCAGCCGACAATAATTACGCGGTGCGGCTGTGCGCACTCCATCGCTGCACAGGGCATGGCAAAATGGTTTATTAAGAATTATGGGGACAAATATTCTGACGAAGAAATATACGGCGAGATGGCGCGATGGTATGCACTGTGGTATCCGGGTCCGACAGTCAAAAGAATCGTGCAGGAACTGCAGGCAGCAAGTTAGCCGATTGATTAATAGCACAAGAATGACAGGATTCATAGTGGTGATCTGAGAAAGCATTGAAACTCAATGTTTTCTAGATCTGCAAACAACCTTTGAGTTGTTTGAAATTCTCGAAATCCAAAGGATTTCGGAATCACAGAGAAACTCCGTTTCTCTGAAGATCTCGAAGAAGTTTCACTTCTTCCAAGATTAAAAAGGAGTTGAATTTTGAGCATGACAAAGAAAAAAGGAAAGAAAGGAGGCTGTTGCTGATGGAAAGAAAAGAACTGCTGATGGTCGTAATGATAGGCGTTCTTCTGCTCACGACAGCCATGCAGACAGTGGCACTGGCAGGCTTGAGCAGCGGGCAGGTTGTAGTAACGGCCAGGACAACTGCGAGCAGCGGCCCTGCACCAAGTTCCGGCACGCCTTCCGTAGGTTCAGCAGGGAGCCTGGAAAACTTGCCAAGCATGGTGGGCAGTTGCTAACTGAGAAACAAACAGAAGCACCTTCGGTGCTTCTATGCGCGCTTAGTGATGACAGATGAAGAAGACATTAGATCTAGTTTTATATATCTTTATTGCGCTAGCAATCGCATTCTCGCTTGTGAGCCTGTCTCTTATAACCGTCAGAAGCGAGAAAGTCAAAGAATCTCTTTTGCTGGCTGAAAAAGAAAACCAGCCGGCCAAGCTGGAATTGATAAAGATCGCTGCTTCTTCATGCAAAGACTGCTTTGATGTAGATCCCGTCATTGAAAGCCTGAAAAAATCCAACGCAAATGTTACTGAAAGGACCCTGGAATTTTCATCAGCGGAGGCAAAGCAACTTATCAGCCAGTACAACATTGGGAAGCTGCCTACGGTCATAGTTCTGGGAGAAGTCAATAAATCTTCCGTTGCCAATCTGTGGAACCAAGAGTGGAAGGTAGGAATGGAGAATGGCACGCAGGTTTCGTCTGTTTATGCGGCTGTTTCTCCTCCGTATGTCGATGCATCCGGGAACATCAAGGGAATGGTTATTCTGACACACATTGTAGACCAGTCATGCCCTAACTGCACGAACCTTACACAGCTGATAGGCTTCCTCAAGCAGAGCAATGTGAGATTCACAGAAGAAAAAACAATTGATTACGCCTCGCCGGAAGCCAAGGATTTGATTTCCAGATTCGGCATACAGAAAGTTCCTGCTATAGTCATCTCCAAGGACATCCTGGATTACCCGCCTGTAGCGCAGGTATGGGACCAGTTAAACGCGACGGAGAAACAGGGCTTCTATCCGCTGCACACGCTCGCGCCGCCGTACAGGAATCTGGAAACCGGCAAAATAGAGGGACTAGTAACTGTGATATATCTTAGAGACGACACGTGCACAAGCTGCTACGACGTCAAATTAAATAAGCTGATACTGGAAAGGACATTCGGCCTGATGATTGTCAATGAGACAGAAGCAGATGTAAGCTCCGATTACGGCAAAAGCCTGCTGAAGCAGTACAACATGACAAAAGTCCCTGTAATACTTGTTTCTTCGGATGCAGCGATGTATTCTGGGTTCCCCGTCGTTTGGCCGCAGGTCGGCAATATCGCAAGCGACGGATGGCATGTAATGAGAAATCCTGAAGTTTTGGGAACATATAAGGACTTGTCCTCAGGCCAGGTAATCTCGCCTCCGCAACCAGAAGGCGGTTAAATGGCCAAGCCGGCAAAAACCCCCAGGAAAATTATTTTATCTGGAATAGCCGGCCTGATAGCAATAATTATTATCGGAGTGGCTTACGTGCAATTAACGCAGCCAACTTCGGAACAACCCTATCAGACCCCAAAGCCGGAAGAAGTTGTAAGGCTTTATTTCGAGTCGTGGGGCAAAAACGACTGGCCCAACATGTACGCGGCTATTTCTGACGGCTTCAAGAGAATTGACCCGAACGCTAAAGACCTTGCAGCATTCAGGGATTTCACAATCTCGCAGGATGTGGAAGGAGTCAGAATAATAAGCATAAATGAAGAATCAAACGACGGCGGCACAGCGAGTGTAAGCTATTCAGTGGAATTTGTTTTGAGTGACGGAGGTAAACGTAAATTTGATGATACATTTACACTGAAATACCAGCAGGGCGACATCATTCCCGGCTGGAAGCTTATTCACCCGTACGGGCCTAATGTCGATGAATCTTAGGCGATTAGATGAAAAGAAAACACAAATACAACAAGCAGTTAAAAACCTGGTCTGTGCTGATCGGCAGCATGGCAGCATTGTCCATATTGGCCGCCTTCGGGACTATTACAGCGCTTGTACCTAATGAATTGTTTGTAAGGATGACACCCGTTTACTTCTACGATTATATATTTCTTATTCTGACATCCGTACTGACCGGCGCTTACGCAGGACTATGGTACTACACGAAAAAGACCCAAGCAAAATGCAATTATGCAGCCGCAGGCGGTGCTTTGGGTGGTTTGTTCTCTTTCGGTTGCGCAATCTGCAACAAGCTGTTAATCTTGCTACTCGGCCTAAGCGGCGTAGCAGCTTACTTTATGCCGATACAGCCTGTACTTGGCGTAATCAGCATAGCTCTTCTGGCTTATGCGGTTTACATGCAATCTAAAGCTGTCTTGAGGGTACGGTAAATATGGATACAACTGAAAAACTTACATTTGGTTTCCTTGGGATAAGCGCTATTGTTGCGATATTTGCCGTTTTTTCTGTATTTAACGTGTTTTCATTCAGCGTAGATGAAGATGCCGCACAAAATGTCATGGGTCAAGGACCAACAAGGATGAGCCTTTCTCCTTTCGATGTGAAGTTAGCAAAGGAGTTTATGGACAAAAACGGCGACGGCAAGTGTGATTCCTGTGGCATGCCTGTCGAGATGTGCATCGATAGCGGCCAGATGCAGTGCAACATGGACTCTAAGTCTACGATAGGGATTTTGGGATCCGGCCATACGCACGCCGATTTGAGTATTTACGTAAACGGAAAGAGGTTAGATGAAAGCTTTTTTGCTTCACTGGCTAGGGACACCCAAACTATCGATAGCGAAATAACAAGCAGCTTCGTTCATATCGAGAATGCTAATCCTCCCGAGAAAGTAGGCGACATAATTCACATGCACGCGACCGGCGTCCCTCTGTGGATATTCTTCAAGAGTGTCGCAATGGATTTCAACAAAGAAAACTTGTCTTTGCCTGATGGACGGAAATTTTCAAACGACGACAAGAATACGCTGAAGTTCTACGTAAACGGCAAGCCTAACAGTGAGTGGGAAAATTATGTTTTCAGCGATCTGGACAAGATTTTGATTTCGTATGGGGATGAAGCCGATTTAACACAGCAAATCAATTCAATAACAGATTTTTCCAAAAGTCACTGAGCGATTAGATGAAAAGACCTGTAGGAACATTGACATGCCCGAAATGCGGGCATAAGCAGAAGACGGAAATCCCTGCAAATGTATGCGTACATTTCTACAAGTGCGAAAAATGCATGAAGCTTATAAAGGGCAAGGACAAATGCATATTCTGCTCGTATGCAGATAGAAAATGTCCCAGCGGGTGTTTGTGATGGAAAAGAAAAGCAGGAAAACCGACACTGAAAAGAAAAAAGGAAGGGTTATGTCTGCATTCACTGGCCTTTCCGGCACATTGAGCTTTCTGGGCGGATGGCAGGTTTGTCACAACATCTGCTTGGGCATCATAGCCTTGCTGTCAGTCATTGGAATAGCGGTAGTCGGCATGCCGCTCCTGTTTCTCACGCAGTACACCGTATATTTCTGGTCGCTGGCTGTGTTGATTCTGGTCCCTACCATCCTGATGTACTGGAGAAACAGAAAGTGCATGTCCGTGAAGCTGGTTCTATTCAATGTTGGCATCGTAATTGCCAGCGTGCCTTTTGTGGATATGCAGCCTTACCAGATAGTATTCTGGCTTATCGGCGGCACCCTGATTCTGGGCGCAGCATGGATGTTTTTGAAGCCGAAGCTGGCAAATCTTCGTAAACAGCCGTGATTTACAACTTAAATACGTTTTGCTTCTATAATCTATCGATGTTAACGCAGCGGAAAAGGCTCGGCCTGGCACTGATTGGGCTGGCTGCCGGACTGTTCTTTGTAGTGCTTTCATTAACGCTGTATGTGATTAACGTTAACAATTTTCTGCATTCCGACTGCCCGCTGCCGCCCGGCGTCTGCCCGCTTCATAAGGCTGTACCGGCAGAATCGCTATTCGGCTTCGGCATTGACGGCATTCTTGCCGCCATTGGTTTATTTCTGTTTTTCTCCAAAGAACAGCAGACACAAATAGTAAACAAGGACAAGCTGAAATCTATTTTGGACTCCCTTGAGGGGGATGACAGAAAAATATTCGGCATGGTAATAGACTCGGGTGCAATATTCCAGAGCGAACTTGTAGAAAAAAGCGGAGTGACAAAAGTCAAGGTTACCAGAATCCTTGACAAACTTGAAGCCAAGGGTCTTATAGAAAGGAAAAGGCGCGGAATGACAAACGTCGTAATGCTCAAACAGTCCTGATCATTCACGTTCTAGCTGAAACTAGTTTCACCCTACTCTTTATCGGTTGTTTCAACTAATAGATAGCAGGTGATTTCATGAATATGAAACTGGTTAGTATTGCCGTAATGGCAATGCTTGTGGGCGTTATCGCAGTCATGGGTTATCAGCTTTACGGAACGCCGAAAATTACAGGCTATGCTACTGCAGCGGACAGCGGTCCGTATCAGGGATATTCCTCATACGAGGAAATGATGCAGGCACATCATGGCGGTGAGGTCCAGCAAGATTCCGGTTGCGGGATGGACTCGGGACCGTCTGCATCCAAGTTTGCTACAGGCGAAGTTACAGATTATGGAATATCCCTTGACAACAAGGGGTACCAAGACTTGCTGGGTTATGCAGACCTTCGGTTGGACGGAGTTCAAAGCGAAAAAATAATCGGCTTTGATATAGAGATACCCTGCTGCGGGTTCCAGAAAATACAGGCGAACGGGAATTGCGAGTGCGGCCACCACGTAGCGCTGGTGGGCCTGGCAAAACTGCTGGCGTCGAAGGGCTACGACAAAGACGAAATACAGAAAGAGATAGATGTGTGGAAAAACATTTTCTATCCGAATGGCGTGGATAGCGGAGCAGGTGCGTGCGGATGAGAAGGAAGATAGCAGCCTTAACAGCTCTTTTTTTCTCTTTTTTTGTTATACTCCCAAGAACCGTATCGGCACACTGCCCACTATGCACCGTTGCAACAGGCATGGCTGTTGCAACAACGCGCCTTTACGGGATTGACGATATGATAATCGGCCTTTTCATCGGCAGCTTTGTCGTTTCAACGGCTTTATGGATGAATAATATCGCGCTGAAACGGAACAGGAAGAAAGAATACCTGCCTTATCAGTCATTCAGCCTTGTGCTGCTGTCCCTTCTGACAACGCTTGCAACCCTTTATTTTTCAGGGCTGCTGGGCGACATGAATTATCAGGCTCTTGGGATGGACAAGATATTTTTCGGCACGCTCGCGGGAACTGTTATAACGCTTGTCTCATTCGAGCTCCACAAGAAACTCCGGTGGTATAATGGCAACAGGAACTATGTTCCCATGCAGGGCATCATACTGCCTTTGCTGTCTGTCGTGATTGCGAGCCTAGGGTTTTATGCGATGGGATTGATATGACCGCCAAAACCAAACCAAGGACAAAGGGCGACATATCCAAGGCGCAGGACCTTGTCATGGCTACGGTTAACCTGATATCCCTTGAGGAGCACCTGGCATTTACCGCTATGAAAACCGGCGAGCAGGATTTTTATGAGATCGCCAGAAATGTCCGCAAGCTGCGCATACGCTGCCTGCGCGAGC
>JAGVVX010000014.1 GCA_018304565.1 Candidatus Aenigmatarchaeota archaeon | reverse complement strand
TACAAAGTGAAATCCCTGATTTCACTTGTACAGGAAGAACTCCGTTCTTCCTTGTATCTGCTGTCTAAAGACAGCAGTTTTAAACAATGTTGCGGATAAAAAATAAATTAGTCTCTTTTACTAACACTTGGTTCTTGCACAGGAGATCTGGTTACGTCTGTCTTGGCTCGACCAACTAATACACCAGCAGCATATGCCGTCTTTATGTGATAAGGACGTGCATATTCATATTCAACTACCCCATAGAGAATTCTAAGCATCGTGTCAGTAGGTTCAGGAAGCCCGCCCTCCATAAGCTATCGCTTCATATCTTCTTTATTTCTTACTTCTCTTTCGTGCATTGGCATTAAATCACCTTCAAGAATAATCTTCGTAACGCTCTTAAATCCAACTTTTTGTGCAGACGCCACTTATTGTGCGAAGCGAATAGGGGCTGTGTGCATCAGAGCCGTATGATCTTCCCGTGCTTTCCGATGCTCATTACTTTTGTCTTGCCGATATATTCCTCGAGGCCTTCTGTCTCGTGCATGTGGCCGCTTAAATGCAAATCGGGCTTGAACGTTTCCACCGCCTTTCTCACAGCCTTGCTGCAAGGGAAAGAAAATTTCTCAATGAGCGTCCCGGAAGGCGGCATGTGTGTAACCATTATCTTCTTCTTGGCATCCTTCACATATTTCAGGTTTTTTTTCAATGTCTCGTAAAGCTCCCTTTCACTTATAGGATATGGGCCGACGTTCGCGCCGCCGCATCCGAAAAAGCCGATATCGCCGACAACAACAGAATACTCCTGCAGGTTCTTTATCTTGTATTTTTCAGCAAGAAGCCCCGTGGTCTCAGGCGAATCGTGGTTGCCCGGGATGAAAACAACTTCAAGGCCTTTTTCCCTGAATGGGCCTATGAGGCCTTTCCAGTCCATGTCGAAGAATGTCAGGTCTCCGCAAAGCACGACGAGATCTACTTTTTCCTTGCAAGCCTTCTCAGCCAGCCTTTTCACCGCTTTCCTGTCCTCGTGAATGTCGCTGGCAGCAAGTATCCTGATTGTTTTCTCTTTTTTCCTTTCCTGCTTTTTGGTGTTCTTTATCATAGGCAACACATATGGAGGCATGTTTATAAGATTTAAAATTTAATCATGTTTGTCCTGTATGAAACTTAAGACCATGGGAAGAATCAGCGGTGCCATCACAACGGCTGCTGCTGGATATGGCGGGTATCATATGTATAGAATAGTGAGCGGCACAGAATACAAAAAAGCTTATGACTTTTTATTAAGCGACCAGCCACTAGAGAATAAAGCGATGGCAGGTTTGTACTTGGCTACATCGTCGGCTTTAGTATTATGCTTGCCTCCATTGGCTCTTTTAGCTGCTGATGGTGTAACAGACATAGCAAAGGGTACACACCATTATCTTGGAATGCGCTTATGGCAACGGTTTACTAAAAGCGAAGAACGGAAGAGGCAAATCGATGATGCAATGAAAGACATGTCAGAAAGCTTCGAAAAACCCATCCGACTAAGGAAAAAACGATAACAAAAAATAATGATTCATCCTTTGCAGCACTCATCGCCTTCATTCAGGCTCAAGGACTATCTTCTCGCTTCGACATACTGGACTTTTATGAATGGAGGATCAGCGGCCATGTCCTGTTCTAAAACATAGAAGGAAACTTCAATGCCCTTAGGCGGGCCTGTTAAATAAAAAGGCCTGTTTCTCCAGCACTTCACAGCTGTTATTGGATTTTCAACGCCGCGATATTCTTTCGACAAATCGATTGTATGCGGGTTCCCGATTCTTTTTGTTATACTGGCAGGCTTCCTCGTATCAGACCAGCGATATCTGCCGTTTTCCCCGACAAGATGCTGCATTGACCAGATAAAAACAGCAAGTCTTAAAAACACGAAGAATCAAGCTGAGCAGCAGCTGTTTTTACCGGAACTGCCGCCGCATCCGCAGCCGGGCTTGCTTGAGTCAGTGGCGCATGTGCCTAATGCCTGCAAAACAGCCTGCCCGGTTCTTGTTGCACCGACTGTTTGCACAGGCGCAACTGTCATTGCTGTCTTGGGCTTCACGAAGCCGCCGTATGTTTCCATATAATCAGGCATGGCTTCGAGTTCCTTTATGTTTCTCTTGTAGTAGCCGTCCTTCAACGACTTGCCGGTCCTGGCTTCCCATTCCTGTATTGTTATTGAGTGCCGGCGCTGTATCTTGTCCCTGTACCACTGCGGGATGACGTTGAATGTGCAGAAAGGTATTACGCCGTCGGGGGTTGTGTAGTGGATGTCGCACTTCTTTATTCTCTGTATATCCCAGTTGTAGAGGTCCTGGAAGTGCATCATTCCTACGAACAAGGAGTTTTTGTGGAACTCGCCAAGGGCCGAATAGTTGCCCTTCAGGAATATGTTATGCAGCACGCTCGAAAGGTTTAGCCATGAGGGCTGCTTCTCCTTCATGACAAAGCTGTTGAGCTTCACAAGCATCTTTGCCAGTATCCAGTGCTTGCTGGCTCCGTTTCTCATTTCTTCCGTCTTTTCCTTCAGGTACTCGAACAGGCCTTCGACATCCACGAACCTTGTTATCGGGATCATCCTGTCGCCGTCGCGGAAGACGTATGTTGCCATTCCGCAAGCAGGATTGATGGATAGTTCATATTTTGGGTGCCCTTTCAGTATTTCCATGAACTCCGAGAAGATAACCGTGCACGGCACCGGGTAGAAGTCATCATACGTTATCTGGCCGCCTGTATGCTCGTCCAGTCTCTGTATCACATCAGGTATCGTTATCCTGAATTTCTCCCTGTCCTTGCGCGGCATCCTGCCTACAAGTTCTGATTATGTCGTTGTGCTTGAAGCCGAACTTCAGTATGTCACCTATCTCATGGTCATTAACAGTGTTTATGAGTGTGGGAACCAGCACCGCGCCAAGATTGGCTTCTCTCAGATTCTTCAGCACTCCGGGGACCTCCCAGTGGTTCTTCGGGTTTGTCCTTGGCGTGACGCCGTCGAAACTCAGGTAAACGGTGTTTGCACCGGCTTCCCTGATGTTTTTTGCAAACTGAGCATCGTTGTGAAGCCTGTGCGTGGCGTTGGTGTTAATCTGTATATGGTCAATCCCTTCTTCCTTGCAGATCTTTATGATCTCAGGCAAATCTTCCCTCAGCTCCGGGTTGCCGCCTGTGAGCTGTATCGCGTTGCCCTTGATTGGCTTTTCCTGGGTAACCAGGCGGATCATGTTCCTGATTTCATCAAGGCTGGGCTCGTAGATGTATCCGGCGGCTTCTGCATAGAAGAAGCAGTACCAGCAGGTAAGGTCGCAGCGGTTCGTGATTACAAGATTCGTGAGCCCAGAGTGGGTTTCATGTATCGAGCATAACCCACAGTCCTGCGGGCACACAGGATGCTCCTTTTCGTTATGGGGGTTAACAAGCCCGCGGCCCTTGACTTCGTACTTCTTCGCCTTCTCAAGCAGCTTGGCATCGGCCCAGTAAACGTCTTCGATCATGCCGTGTTCCTTGCAGACCTTGCGAAGCATGGCTTTCCCGTCACGTTCGAAAACAAGCATGGGTATGAGCTTCAGGCATTCAGGGCACAGTGAAGCGGATTTAAACATCAGTGTCTCATTTTCATTAAGAGTCAGGTCGCCCCTCAAGAATTCATCATTTTCCTTTTGCAAGAGTTCAGCCGGCGGTGCCATTCACATACCCCCTGAGTATTCAGAACTTTTATTACTATGTAAAAGTTCTAATTTACATTATATCTGGGGCAGTATATAAAGAGCTATTGTCGATGGATCGACATAGAATTTGACGTTAGTTACTGAATTGTAAGTAAAATAAAGGAAATTATTCAAGAATCTGCCTAAATTTACCTGCGTATTCTTTATACCATGTAAATACTAAGAAAACATTTAAATGCTTACCCAGGTAAATAGTTAAGTGGTTAAATGGTGAGAATATGGTGAAGACGACACTGGAGCTCAAAGAGGAAGTTTACAGGAAACTTGTCGAAGAGTCTGTAAAGAAATATGGCAACACAAAAGGAATTTCAAAGATAGCGAATGAGGTCATTGGAGAAAATATTAAAGAAAAGTCTGCAAGCGCTGCGAAGAAAGGGGCAGACACTAAAGAATTCGACATAGTGGAAAGAACATTCGGAAGCTGGAAGCTTGAAGAAACGGGGGCTGAATATACAAAAAAAATAAGGAAAGGCTGGAGTATAAGGGCTAAAAGGTTGGGAATATGAGCGCATTTGTGATCGACACAGCCATCTTGATTGACCATTTGCGTGGTTTTGAGCCCGCAAAAGTCATTATCGGAAAAATCCGCAGCAAAGAAATTACAGCGTATATTTCTTCTGTTACAGAGGCAGAGGTTTTCTCTGGAAAAGATGCTAAACAAACAAGCAAAAGGCAAGAGCTAAGCGAGCTGATTGGGCTTTTTGAAAAGGTACTTCTCACGAATGAAATAGCGCAGAAAGCTGGCGAATTGAGAAGAAACTATTCAATAGAAATACCCGATGCAATAATAGCCGCAACAGCCTTTCAGCAAAAGTGCAAGCTCTGGACAAAAAACAAAAAGGATTTCGATAAGATAAAAGAAATCGAAATAGAAGAACCATATTAGCTTGGATTTTCTCCTTGAGTCTTTGCCCATCGATAACCTCTTAAATCTTCTAGTCACTCCTAAGTAGTGATAATTATGGAGCGAATATCAAAGGGTGTTAGCAGAACAAGAATAAGCGCAACAGAATTAGATGAAACTACAACAAGAATTATTGGCACATACAGGGGGCCTGAAGGCATGTGCAGGCTTGATGGCCTGTACGACAAGCGAACTGATACTACAGAACTAACTTTTAGAGGCAATGCACCTGCAAAATTTCTTGATAATGTGGCTGCATATTTAACTGCAAAAAGCCTACCATTTCCAAAGGGCAACGAAGAAAGCCTTTAAGCTGGTTTCTTCTATTGATTTGTTATATCTAGTGTAAATATAGGAATAGGATACCAGGTCGTCTTTTGATTAGCGACCTGTAGAATCAGATTATCTTTTCTCCGTCCCTGCGGACTATGTGAATGACGTTGACAGGACACATGTCTGCCGCATTCTTGTTCTTCTCGAAGTCTTTTGCTTCAATTTGCAGCTCTTCCCTGACTATTTCACTGCCCACAACCACATGTTTCGAATTGGCAAGGTCTGACTTCCCGTCGCCTGGAGACATCTGCCAGAATTCAGGCGAAACTATAGAGCAAGCTGCGCAAGCTATACAATTTGGTCTATCGTGCTCTACTTTATAGGCCATTAAATCCCCAGGACTTACCTTTTGTGCCTTTGTCCGAGGCTTTTACGATATACGCCTCTGCCTCTTTTCTTCTTTCTTTCAAAGCTTTCTAACCGGTCGTCGTCTGACATAGTTTATCGCTATGCATAATTGTAACGACGGCTTAAATAAATTCGCACCAGAAATTGAAATATGGAAGAAAAGCCTGGTGAAAAGAAAAGCAAGTATATTGTTGAGTATGACCGCACGAACTGCATAGGCGCAGACATGTGCACTTTTGTCGATCCTGAGAACTTCAAGATGAACGGGGACGGCAAAGCAGACCTTGTGAAAGGCGAAGACAAAGGCAACGGGCAGTTTGTCAGGTTCACCAATGAAAACATGGAAGACATGGGCAACTCTTTGCGCCGAGCAGCTGATTCCTGCCCAGCAGCAGTCATACGCATCACAGAAATTGCCACAGGCCGTCGCGTCGCCGGCGCGCCTGAAAGAAAGTAAGTTCCTAATTTAGATTCTAGAAATAACTTTTCCTAAGATGTCTTTTTTATACACTATGAATTTATTTTTACTGTTGTCTCCAGTTACAACAATTTTTATATCGCCTGCTTTTTCAATTCGTTTTATTAGAAACATCTTACCTTTCTTGAATACAATAACGTCTCCTATTTTTGGTTTGTTGAAAATATAGGAAAAAGCAATAACATAATCGCCATCAAAGAAATTAGGCTCCATGCTTCTGCCGGTGACACGATAGCGAGAAAGAGGAAGCATTTTTATTTTCTGGCGTTATTTCTTTTAATTCCTTCAAAAATCTGTAAAATACCCATACATTCCTCTGCATGAACAAAATCAGAGTGTTTTTGTAACTCATTATGCAGAGCTTGATTATCATGGAAATAGATTGTTTCATCAGGTAGCTTTCCCTGAGGCAGGTTGAAATCGCCAACTGTTTTTGTCTCATCTCTTTGCTTAACCACTCCAAAGAGTTCATCTATTTCCGGTCTCGCATCTGAATTGAACGTTGCTATGAAATAATTAGCTCCCGGTAGTAATAGTCTCATCATAGACCTGATGCTTGCGTTGCAATCAGCAACGTGATGTAAAACCATACTTGCAACAGCTTCATCAAACCACTTGACCAAAGGCAGTGGTATGGCATCCGGTAGTGCCCCAAATTGCAGATATTTTTTAGGAATTTCTTCTTGTTCAGTATCTGCAGCAATAGGAATCCCATAGGTCTGCGAAGCATACTCAAGGCTGAAACGAGAAGTATCTATACCAATATACCATTGATTTGGTTTCAGGTACGGCAATACCGTTTCTCCCGTACCGCAGCCAAATTCAATAATAAACCTTCCATCTTCAATGCTTTCTATCTTTCTTCTAAGTCTTGGATGTAAACCTTCATCTCTATATACGTCTTTTCCTGAATGGATGCTGTCAACGAATGTTTTTCTTTTGTCTTCTATTTTGTTATACCACTCGTAGAATTTTTCTATATAGTCAGCTTCTCTTGCTGGACCGTAGCCTGTTTGCCTTGTAAATTCAGTCCACAGAATTCTCATTTCAGGCGTTAACGGAAGAAAAGCTAGATCAGCTGACTTAGTAATTCCTCGCATATGCGGCAAATATTTCATATAAACTTTGAAAACAAACATATTCTTAAATTTAACTATTGTGACTATTCTTTAGTAAAAACTATAGCTTTGGCAAGACTATTTCCTTATATTCCAAGGCTTATCTACAATAGCTTCTGCTGGTAATCCTTTGATAACTCTTCTTAATCCTCTATGACCGCCTGTCAATCGAATTAAGATTGAATTTCTTTCTTTCCGGTACTGGCATATAATTCTTTCTCCAATTATTTTGTCGCCTGGTGCTGATAATACAGTCATTCAATTTTTCCCTCTCTTTTCAGTTCTTTCAGGACAGAAAAAACCAGATCAAGATCCAATTTTAGGTCTTCTGAAACATCTGAAGCATAAGAGTTTTCTTTTTTTGATAGATAATCAAGTATTTCTTTTTTTTGCCTGTGAAAAGCTGACATTATCACGGATTTCAATAACTTTAACGGCTTCTATCTTCTCCCTGACAGCTGTTCTTACGAAGTCTGCAATATTCATGAAGAACCCTTCATGTACAAGCTTATCTGTTGATTACAGTTATAGTTTTGGCACAACAATTTCCCTGCCGGTTGGATAAGGCGCTTTCACCCGGGAAGTTTTCACGCCTTTGGTCTCCCAGAAGATCTCTGCTATCTTGTTTACAGTTTCCAACAGGTCTTCAGCAGCTTGCATGTTTATCTCCTGCCTGGCTTTTGATGCCTGCTTCATTACATTCCAGACAAGTTCGTGCAGCTCTGGATGCTTATCAGCGTGTTCGGGCTTGAAGTAATCGCCCCATAATATGCGAATTTCTTTTTTGCACAATTCAGCGTGCTCTTCCTTGACAAGCGTATAGCGCGCCATTTTGTGCACATGTTCCTGCATGTGATTGTGATTATGATCTTTGTGATCTTTCCCGTGTTCTTTTTGAAGCTCGCCAATAAGCGTGTTCATTCTTATGACCGTATGTGCTGCCATCTGTGCAAGATGCGGGTCGTAGATGCCGCATGGTATGTCGCAGTGGGCATATACGGGTTTAGCAGGCAGAATTCTGTTGATGGCTTCAAAAAATCTGTGAATGAGCTGCATAATGTTTCGTTTTTTCTTACAAATTTAAAGATATATCGGGGCTTTCCTAATGTTTCGCCGCCTTCCCGTTCAGCGGGCCCTTTACGCGCTAATTTCCTTCACTTCAGCTTTCTCAATGCCATAATCTACGAGTGCTTTAATATCAAGCTCCTTTTCCATGCTTTCTATTTCTTCTTTTTTTGCCCGAGTCTCAGGATGCTTTGCAATCATATACGTGCAGCAGTCAGGATACGGCAGTATGGACAGGTCATAAGTTGCTATATTTTTTGCAATATCTATTATATCGTTTTTGTCCATTCCAATCAGCGGCGAGAAGACTGTTTCGTTTGAAGCGGAATGAATCACATCGAGGTTGTCGAGCGTCTGGCTTGCAACCTGCGCCAGGTTGTCTCCGGTTACCAGAGCCTTTGCCCCTTCTTTTTCCGCTATCTTCCCGGCAATTCTCATCATCACCCTGCGATAAACAATCATCCTGTGGGTTTCAGGAATTTTTTCTATTATTTTCTCCTGGATAGGGAAGAAAGGCACCATATAGAGTTTGGATTTATACTGGTACTTGTTCAGAACCGCTACAAGCTTCTCTATCTTTTCCTCAATCTTCGAGGTGTAGTTGTGGAAGTGGACGAAAACGACGTTGCAGCCGCGCTTCATCATTAGATATGAAGCAACAGGCGAGTCTATGCCGCCAGAAAGCAAAGACACAACCGTGCCGGAAACGCCGACAGGCAGCCCTCCCGGACCCGGGATCTTTTTATCGTAAATGTAGCATTCTTTGTCCGAGACTTCGATAAAAATTTTCTTGACGGGACTATTAAGGTCGACTTTCATTCCTGTATTTTTTGCTACATGCTCGCCAACAATTCTGTTGATCTGCTTAGAATCAAGTGTGAAGTTTTTGTTTGAACGTTTAGTCTCTATTGCAAATGTGCCGGCTGGATTTTCTTTTGCTAATAGAAGGGCTTTATCTTTTATCTTTTCAATATCAAGTTCTGTGCGAACTGCAGGAGAAAATGATACAATACCTAAAACGCCCGATAAATCTGCAAGATTCTTAGGATTTCCTTCTAAAACAAGTCTGCCATATTGCTTATCTATTTTTGTATCTATGATTTTCTTTATGTTATCCATTAATTTGTTCTCGAAAAATCCCCTGTTCTTGCCTTTGGTTCCTATCTCGCCGTAATGTACGACAACGCAGTCATGCATGGATTAACTGAAGGCATAAAAACTTTAATGTGCATGTTATACTTGGAGATTCCATGAGAATGTCATTGGCCGCTCTGGGCCTTGCCGGGCTGACCCTTGCAGGCGCAGGATGCAGTATCAGGGATAGTAGCAGGGATATAAGTTATACGGACATCAACGGCGACGAACAGCCCGACAGGGTATCCCTGAGATCTTATCATGTATCCAGTGATTATTATATTGTTTCGCAGCTTAACATAGGCGGCGGAAAATTAGGCGAAGAAACAAATGTAGCCGTTCTCGGAAAAAAGCCCGTAGACGTTTATCTGAGAGACGGCGCCGGCAACGGCAGGCCTGACTTGTTTTATGTCCTCGATACGGGCGCCGACGGCGCCATTGGCACCACTGAGTATCATCTGTACATCATGAAAGCCAAAGGGGACGGAACCTTCATGGACCCGAAGTTCGTCAAAAGGGCCGCAAACCTTCATGGCTTGCTTTCAGGCTGATGCTTTCATTCGGTCTAGGAAAAAGCTTAATGTCTTTGCTGAATAGCGATTAGTGAGCAGCTTGCTTTTTCTTCTCCACATATCCATAGGTACTCTGAGGCGGGTTGCTGCGTAATCCATTGCCTGTTTCATTGTTTCAAAATTTTGATGCGGTTTGCCCATGGCATCCCTCATATTTTCACGAACATTCCAGACACCGAGAGGTATGTAACCTTCATAGCATTCACGGAGCACGATGGCTCCCGCCTGTCTTCTTTCACGTGCCAAATGTTCAGCTATGGCAAGCTTTGCAGAGTAATAGCAGCCTCCTATAAGCGCGTAGCCTTTCTTGCCCTCGTAGCCTTCGTGGTCGCCGTAAATTTCCAGATGATCTCCTATAACCTGCGGGAAGAACGCCTCCATTGTCTCGTATTGCCACATTGTCGGGGTCAGTATAACAACAAACCTGTTGCTAAGATTCTGCGTCTCGTAGACCCTATATTCATCTATTATTGGGAGGAACCTGACTTGCTGCAGCAGATTTTTCCCCAGCATGTCGTCCACTGCAGTAATGCTCCAGCGCGTAGGCACCAGACGGCGGTTTTTCTGAAGGCCGAAAGCGCCGACGCTCAAGGCTTTCTGCAGGCTCGAGACTGCCAAGCCTTTTTCGTACAGAGAAATGACTGCGTCTCTTGAGAGAAGATCAGTGTCATAGAATGCCTTTTCCATGTTAGGTTCAAATTTCTCGGCACTGGCGCTCACTTCTCTCATTGGCGCGCTTGGACCAAACGGCTGCACATCCTCGTTGAAAAACCTGCCCCTGGGGAGCTTTGAGAACTCGACTTCAACATCAACCGAATCTTTTGCCAGAGCTATCTCGCGAACAAGATTCACAGTCCTGTTAGATTCAATGCCTTTACTGGCGTGTACGGCTTCTTTCCCCCTTACAAGCTGAAGGCGGAAATTTATGATATCCGCAGCATCTTTGCTTCCGATCCACTGTTCTGGCAGATCCATTATGGCTGTATCGCCATGTGTCGGCGGCACCAAAGGCCCGATGAAGACTTTTGGGTATCCATATCTGCCAATGAAAACACTGGGCGGCGAAGATCCGTCTATTTTCTCGCCAACAGAAGCTGAATGGAATTTCATCCTCTTTGTTAATCGTTCAATATAGGCAGCTTTGCCGCGAATCATCCTGGACACCACACAATGTTATTTATTTCTGCCTGAAGAAATAGTTTTGGTTATATGAAAATAGGTGTTCTAGGTACAGGCGAAGTCGGGCAGACTCTGGGCGAGGGTTTTGCAAAACTAGGCCACCGGGTACTGATAGGTTCCAGAGACCCGTCGAAGAAGGAAGTGCAGGAATGGCTGGCAAAAACAAAGGCTGAAGCGGGCAGTTTTGCAAGTGCCGCTGCTTTCGGAGAATTGATAGTTCTAGCAACCCACTGGGAGAAGGGCGCCACGGAAAATGCCATCAAGCTTGCAGGCAAAGAGAATTTTACAGGCAAGATTGTCATAGACGTTACGAACCCCCTTGACTTTTCAGCGGGCGCCCCGAAACTGGATGTCGCTTACCCTGATTCTGCCGGCGCTAGAATCCAGGGATGGCTGCCTCAGGCAAAAGTAGTCAAGGCATTCAACATAATAGCTGCCAGTTACATGACAAACCCTCATCTCGCAGAAGGCAAGCCTGACCTTTTCATAGCCGGGAACGATGGAGCTGCAAAAAAGACGGTAAGGGAAATAGCCATGAAGTTCGGCTGGGAAAACGTGCACGACATGGGCAGCATAGAACAGTCGTACCTCTTAGAAGCGTTAGCGATGCTCTGGATACGTTACGGCTTTCTTAACGACCACTGGACGCACGGATTCAAGCTTCTGAAGAAATGAAACTAACAGCAAAATTCAATAGCATGATTACGTGGATAAAGCAACAATAAACGTATACTTGGCCCATGCTTTTGTTATCGGATGCTTGTCTTGGCTT